>DMAT01000300.1 GCA_003451635.1 Syntrophus sp. (in: bacteria)
GCCCATAGATGCATCTCCCCAGTCTATCCGGCACGGCGCCGCCCGGTGGGCATACCGTATCTTGGCTGCCGCCCGCTCCGGGGGACTGTCCACCAGCATATTGACTCGTTCGGCAATAAGCCCCATCGCCCGGACCTCGTGTTTCTCTCCGACCATAAGCCGGTTGCCCTCAATGTCAAGGGACAGGACATAAAGGGGCACGGAATTGCTGATCCCGAGACCGCCCCGCTGTCCGACGGTATAAAAGGGCAGCCCTCGGTGGCGTCCGAACACTTGTCCTTCACGGTTCACTACATCTCCGGGGCGGATCTCCTCCCCGGCATGCTCCCTGATGAAAGGTTCGATTCCCTCCTTGGGAATGAAGCAGATGTCCTGACTGTCCGGTTTTTCCGAAGTGGGGAGCTGGGCTGCCGCGGCAAGTTTCCGCACTTCATCCTTATTATAATCGGCCAGGGGAAACAGGACATGACGCAGTTCGTCCTTGCCCATGGCGTAGAGGAAATAGGTCTGATCCTTCCTGGTATCCCGGGGAACGAGCAGTCGGGATGGGACATGGTCATGGTCCACCCGGGCATAATGCCCCGTGGCCAGGTACTCGAAACCCATTGCCCGCACTTTTTGCATGAGGGTCCCAAATTTGATGGCCCGGTTACATTCCACACAGGGGTTCGGGGTCCGCCCCTGTAGATACTCGGCTATGAAGGGACGAATGACCTTGGCGTCAAGATCACCCGCAAAATCAAGAACATAATGGACGATTCCCAGTTTCTGGCAGACCCTGCGGGCGTCCTCGATCTCCTTGGGACCGCAACACTTGATGGGTCCATCTTCCGCCGTGGGGATGCCCAGGCACATGGTGACGCCGACGACATCATATCCATCTTCTTTGAGAAGCCAGGCCGCAGCGGAGGAATCCACGCCGCCGCTGATGGCTATGGCCACCTTTTTGCTCATGCTTTATCCTGCTGTTTTTTCAAATAATCGTCAATGGCCGACTGCAAGGCCTCTTCGGCCAGGACGGAGCAATGCATCTTGATGGGTGGCAGCCCTCCCAGGGCCTCCGCCACGGCCCGGTTGGTTATGGCCAGGGCCTCATCGATGGTCTTGCCCTTCACGAGCTCCGTTACCATGGAACTGGTGGCGATAGCCGCACCGCACCCGAAGGTTTTGAATTTGGCATCGGTGATGACGTTGTTTTCCACCCGCAGGTAGAGATTCATAATATCTCCGCAGACAGCATTTCCCACCTTGCCGATGCCGTCGGCGTTTTCGATTTCCCCTACATTACGGGGATTTGCGAAATGATCCATCACTTTTTCACTGTATTGACTCATGGCATCCTCATTTTCTCTGTCTTTCCGGGCTTGACCTGGAAATCGAAGATTAATGTTCATAATCAAGTATTATTGATATTTCCTTTGGCTTCAACACGCCTTGGGGGCATTACCATCCTGCCGGTACAGGGGTGACATGGCACGCAACTTTGCCACTACCGGGGGCAATACCTCCAGGAGGCGGTCAACATCTGCCGCCGTCGTCGGCCGTCCCATGCTGAAGCGCAGAGATCCGTGGGCCAGTTCATGGGGCAGGCCGATGGCCATCAGGACATGAGACGGCGCCAGACTCGCCGAAGAGCATGCCGAACCGGTGGAACAGGCAATGCCGAGCATGTCCAGGCTGAGGAGCATTCCTTCCCCTTCCACGTGGGCGATAGAGATATTGACATTATTGGGCAGGCGCTGCGTCGGATGGCCGTTGAGCTTCACCTGGTCCATTTTTTCCTGAAAGCCCTTGATCAACTTGTCCCGAAAGGCAGTTAGGGTTTGGACCTCTTCTCCAAGAGAGCCCTGGGCCATCTCTACGGCCTTGCCGAAACCGACGATCCCTGGCACATTATGGGTCGAAGCCCGGCGCCTGTTTTCCTGTTCCCCCCCGTGCATGAACGGAGTAAGGCGTGTCCCCTTCCGCACATACAGCAGGCCGATCCCCTTGGGGCCGTAGAGTTTATGGGCCGAAGCGCTCAGGAGATCCACATTCAGGTCGTCCACAGAAAAGGGCAGATGCCCCAGAGTCTGGACCGCATCGGTGTGAAAGTAAATGCCCAGCTCCCTGGCCAGCCTGCCGATTTCGGCAATGGGCTGGATCGTCCCGATTTCATTATTGGCATGCATAATGGAGATAAGGATCGTCTTGTCCGTAATGGCCCGGCGGACATCGTCGGGATCAACGAGGCCGTCGCCATCCACCGGCAGGATCGTAATTTCAAATCCATCTTTTTCCAGAAAGTGGCAGGGTTCCAGAACTGAATTATGCTCAATAGCGGAGGTGATGATATGGTTCCCCTTGCCCCGCCGGGCATAGGCCACCCCCTTGACGGCCATATTGTTACTCTCCGTCCCGCCACTGGTGAAGACGATTTCGCCCGGCGCCGCTCCTAAAAACGAGGCGATCCGTTCCCGGGCCTCCTCGACGGCCCCTTTCGTCTTCTGTCCGAAGGCGTGCATGCTCCCCGGATTGCCAAAATGTTCATAAAAATAGGGATGCATGGCCGCCACGACCTCAGTATCACAAGGGGTCGTCGCCGCATAATCAAAATAGACAGGCTTCATCTTTATCCACCTTCCTTTCCTTTTGTCAGGACAAAAACCGCGTTCAGGGCGAAGAGATTCGGCCAGAAAGTGACCGGTCCCGTCTTCCCCAGAAAATGGGCACTCAGAATCTTCAGCCTTTTTTCAGCGCAGAATATCTGAAAATCCTTGATGCTGAGAAACCGGACATTCGGCGTATCATACCACAAATAGGGCAGGGAGGCCGTAATCGGTGAGCGTCCCCCCAGGCCCAACATCAACCGGGAGTGGAAATGGGCAAAATTGGGAAACCCCACAATTACCCGCTTCCCTATTCGCAACGATTCCTCAATCACAAAATCTACTTTGCGCACTTCCTGAAGGCACTGATTGAGAATGACATCATCGAAGGCCCCGTCGGGGTACTCTACGAGCCCCGTTTCAATGTCTCCCTGAAAGACGCTCAATCCCCTTTTCACGCATTCATAAAACGCCTTTTTGTCCATTTCGATCCCCTGAACCCGGGCTTGCTTGAAACGGACCAGGTGATACAGAAGCTCTCCCGTACCACAACCCAGATCGAGGACCCGTGATTCCGGTGCAATCGCCTCATAAATGATGCGATGGTCGGGACGCTCTGGCAAATTATTATTCATTACCCGAATCCNNACAATCCGCCATATTTGATCCCCTGGCCGTTCCAGCTATGGTAGCCCTTCAGGGTCACGCCTAGGAAGTGCCGGATCAGTTCCGTCTGCTCCTCTACCTCTACCAGAAAGGCGTCGTGGCCATAGGTTGATTTCAATTCGCAATAGGTAATATCTACCTGTTTGCCCTTCAGTTCCCGGACAATATCCTGGGATTGATAAGATGGATACAGCCAGTCCGACTGGAAGGAGATGACCAGAAAGCGGGTGTTGATAGGCTTCCCCATCGGGATCAGTTTCCCGCCGGACAGGTTGAAGTAATCCATGGCCTTGGTGATATAGAGATATGAGTTGGCGTCGAAACG
This sequence comes from Syntrophus sp. (in: bacteria), assembly GCA_003451635.1. Lineage (GTDB taxonomy): Bacteria > Desulfobacterota > Syntrophia > Syntrophales > UBA8958 > UBA8958. The sequence goes on from DMAT01000300.1 coordinate 3,580, forward strand.
CTTCACAAAGTTTGCACCCCGGTAGCGAAGATAGCCCTCCACCTCGAAATCGGCGTCGAAATTGAAGCTGAAGGCGCCGTTTTTTAACCGCCGGGAAAATTTCTCTTCCATGGACTGATCGCTCATGAAGGTGATGTGACCGATCATCCGCGCCACGGCCAGCCCCTTCTCCGGCTGTCCGAAATCGTAATAGTTACCCTCCCGCCAGGCGGGGTCGGCCATGATGGACTGGCGCACTACCTCGTTGAAGGCGATCTGCTGGGGAGAATGCTTCAGGGCCGTGGCAATAGGGATGGCCGCCCGTATACGTTCCGGGTAGGAAGCCGCCCACTGGAGGGCCTGCATCCCTCCCATGGAGCCACCGGCCACACATAGGAGTCTCTCAATGCCGAGGTGATCGATGAGATGGCGCTGGGCGTTTACCATATCGGCGATGGTCAGGAAGGGGAAATCCAGGGCGTAGGGCCGGTCCGTTTTCGGATTCAGAGACGCGGGCCCCGTCGAGCCTTTGCAGCCGCCGATGATATTGGAACAGATCACAAAATACTCGTTTGTGTCAAAGCCCTTTCCCGGGCCGATCATTTCGTTCCACCAGCCCGGATCATCACCACCCCCATGGACATCGGCGGCATGGGCGTCTCCGGACAAGGCATGGAGAACAAGGATGGCGTTGGATTTCTCGGCATTGAGACGGCCGTAGGTCTCATAAGCCAGGGTGATGGGACCCAGCTTTTCGCCGCACTCCAGCTTAAGTTCGTGCGGGGCGTGGGCGAAGGTAAAATATCTGGTTCCCTCCTCCTCTTCCTTCCGCTCGGACCGCGTCTGTTTATTATTTATTGCTTTCATGTCCGGT
>DMAT01000261.1 GCA_003451635.1 Syntrophus sp. (in: bacteria)
AAGGGGACGGTGAACGACAGGGAAGAAACGGACGGGCAGGGACGGAACGGGGCGGGGCAAACCGGTCCCGCCGCAATCGCGGCCGCCGCGATACGGGAACGAAGCTCCGTGGGTGATCTCTTCCCCCGGGCCGAGCTTGACCATTTGTTGAACGAGGCCCGTCATCAGCTTCCCGAGGGCGATATGCCAACCTTCGTTGCCCGTCTGGTCCGGGAAAACGGAGATATCCGTGAGCTTTCCGGAGGGGATGGCGATTTTTATCTCTACTCCGACCTCCACATGACCGGGGCCTATGCGGAGATCCTTCTCCACAGGCGGAATGACCCCCGGCGGCTCATCGCGGCCACGGTCCGCCAAAACTCCCGGGAATGCGGGCGGCCCATCGCCCTGGAGATCTTCATGGTATCACCGTTCCACCTGGAAGCCGGGGCGGTCCATGCCTTTGTGGCGACGATGGCCGCCACGGCAGGCTATGAAGACATCGCTACCGTCACCACTTCGGCGGCGGGGATCTATCTTTATTCCACGGCCGACCTGGAAGAGGGACATGCCGCCATGCTCGCCGAATGGTTCGACGTCGGCCAGAACCTTAATCCCTGACGGGCGGGAAATCGGCGCCGGGCAGGATACAAGGTGCGGGAACTCCGCTTCGTGCGGCCATCCCCTGGCCATCAGCCGCAAAGGGCCATAGCACCTGGGCCGGGAGTCGGCGGCGCAAACAGGCATAACTAAAAAATTAACCGGCATCTAGATATAATTCAGATAAGCGAGGTCATTGGAAAGCCCGGCTAAACTGGTCCACTAACAGGAACAAGCAAGAAAATTCAAGAAAGAGGTAAAGGCATGATTATGAAAAACGGCATCATCGTTTTTGTCGCCGCTGTTATCCTGGCCTTGGCCGGATCGCTTTATGCCGGTGATTTAACGGGCCGGACATTGGATATGACCTATCCCTATGATGAAAATACCATCTATTGGCCGAATGCGACGACCTTCAAGCAGACGAGGGAGTACTGGGGCACAAACGATAATGGATACTGGTACGCTGCCAACAATTACAGCGCCGCGGAACATGGAGGGACGCACGTCGACGCCCCGATCCATTTTTCCCGGAATGGCCGGACGATCGATCAAATACCCCTCGCCGACTGGACCGGACCGGCGGTTAAGATTGACGTGACGAAAAAGTGCGAGGAGAACCGCGATTATCTCCTGACGACGGAAGATGTGAAGGCGTGGGAAAAAAGGCATGGGTCCATACCCAAGCGCGCCTGGGTCATTATGTACACGGGCATCGGAACAAAGTACTACCCGGACCGGAAAAAGGTCCTGGGGACGGATATCATGGGAATGGACGCTATTCCGAAGCTCAGTTTTCCGGGTTTCTCACCGGAGGCGGCGGAATTCCTCGTGAAGGAAAGGAATATCAGCGGCATTGCCATCGACACGCCGAGCATCGACTATGGGAAGTCCCAGGATTTCAGGGTCCATCGCATTATCTGCGGCGCCGACAAGGTCGCCCTTGAAAATATTGCCGGTCTGGATAAGCTGCCCGAGGCGGGCGCTACATTATACGTCGTACCTATGCTCATCAGGAACGGAACCGGCGCCCCGGCGCGGGTCTTCGCCGTGCTGCCGTAGCAGCCTAAACGGAAGTTCATGATTCGTTGTGCCCACTTCGGGCATGGCGGTTAATAATGGTTAAGGAGGATGGAGGATTTATGAAGAAAATCGGTTATTCTTGTTTGATATTGAGTTTATACGTCCTTTCCGGATGTGTATGTGGAACTCAGAATAACGTCAAAGGCGTCTCTGAAGTTCAAATGCTGACGGAAGAATACCCGCCGGTTACTTTCCTGAAAGATGGAAAGGTCACCGGTTTCGTCACCGACGTGGTGCGGGAGATCGTTGCCCGCCAAGGCATTCGGGACAGCATCCGGCTGACCTCTTGGGATGAGGCCTACAAAACGGCCTTGAGCAACCCGAATGTGGTCCTTTTCAGCACCGAGAGAACGGAAAAACGGGAGAAGCTGTTTCAATGGGTAGGTCCGGTCGGGAAAAACAGCGCGATCTTTTACGCCAAGAAAGGCTCCGGCATCAAAATCGGCAGCCTGGAAGAGGCCCGGAAGATTGCCTCCATCGCCACGACTACCGACTGGTTCACGGAACAGCACCTGAAGAGCAAAGGCTTTGCAAACCTGGTTAGTTCGTCTCTTCCCACGACCAATGTTAAACAGCTCATGAAGGGCGAGGTGCAACTTGCGGTCTTTACCGATATTACCGTGCCGGAGATTGTGAAAAATGCGGGATACGGCATGGATGATCTGGAACCGGTCTTCACCGTGAGCAATACCTATTTCTATATTGCCGTGTCCCTGGGGACTCCCGAGGAGACGGTTAGGAAATGGCAGTCTGCCCTCGATAGCCTGAAGGCGGACGGAAACTTCGAAAAGATATACCGGCGCTATCTGCCCAATGCTGATCTTGCCGATCTGTTGAAAAAATAAAGGAAGTGTTTTGTCAAGGGTAATTCAGGGGACGCCATTCTCAATTATCTCTTGAAGGCTGGGTGATTCAGTCTGGAATTAAGTATGATGTCCCCTGAATTTTCTCACCCGTTGGCTTTTGAAACCAAAGACGAAGACCTTGACGTTATGACGTTGTGGTGTTATGTTCACGCATCTACAAAAGGAGGTGACATTATGGCCATGCAAACCAAACGAGCCACGGTGTATTTGGACACCGAGCTGCATAAGGCGCTGCGACTGAAAGCGGTCGAGACTTCTCGGTCGGTCTCGGAACTTGTGAACTATGCCGTCAGAGAAGCCCTTGCAGAGGATGCCGACGATATAGCGGCATTCGAGGAGCGGATCGGAGAGCCTTTGATCGCCTATGACGAAATGGTCAAAAAACTGAGAAAAAATGGTCTCATATAAGATCTACTTTAGAGAATCCGTTGAGAAGGACTTCAACTCTATACCCAAAAAAGACATCCGGAAAATTCTTGGTCGTATTGAAGCGCTGAGGGAAGATCCACGGCCATCAGGTTGTGAAAAGCTGACTGGCCAGGAGAGATATCGTGTTCGTCAAGGCCGATACAGGATTGTTTATTCAATCCAGGACGAGGCGCTAACCGTCTGGGTAGTGAAAGTTGGACATCGAAAAGACGTTTACCGATGAATTCAGGAGGGATGCGGTAAAACAGCCTCCGCACCCCTTAGCTTGCGCGTTAGTGAAGGAGAGAAAAAAGAATGAGAGATGCGGGCAAGACAATCGGCAATATGATCGACAAAGCAAGCGTTTCGATTATCAGTTCTGTTGATGAAGACGGTTTCCCTAATTCAAAGGTTATGCTTCCACCGCTCAAAATGGAAGGTATTACAGTAATTTCAAATCTGAGGATTTTGAAGTTGAGTAGAGAACCAAGGGCTTACAATCAATAAGACGGCAACAAACACAATGA
>DMAT01000429.1 GCA_003451635.1 Syntrophus sp. (in: bacteria)
CCGAAATCACCGGGGCGTTGCCCAAAAGGGCGGCAATGGGACCGGTCTCGATGGTCGCCGACATGACCAGGAGCTTGAGATCCTCCCGGAGGCCCCGTTGAATGTCGAGGCTCAGGGCCAGGGCCAGGTCTGCCTGGAGGCTCCGCTCGTGAAACTCATCAAAGATGATCATGGCGACCCCCTCCAGGGCGGGATCGTCGAGAAGGCGCCGGGTCAGGATGCCTTCCGTAACCACCTCCAGGCGGGTATCTTTTGAAATCCGGCGGTCGTAACGGATGGCATAGCCGACGGTTTTACCAATGGGTTCTCCGAGGAGCCGGGCCATCCAGCGGGCCGCAGCCACCGCCGCGATCCGCCGCGGTTCGAGCATGATGATCCGTCCCTGCGCGGGGGGAATCGCCTCCAGGAGGGCCAGGGGGACCCGCGTCGTCTTGCCGGAACCGGGCGGGGCCTGGAGCACAACGGCAGGTTTGGCGCGAACGGTTTCTTTCAGAACCGTAAGGATATGGTCGATGGGGAGTGTATTCACAGAGCCCGGATATTATATGCCATAGGACGTCCTTATAGATAGAAATTAAGATTCAACCACATGCTCGTCACCCTTTTTCGAATGGGTTGAGAATCATCTTCCAGAAGCGAGCGTATCGGTCATCCAGGAAGCCCGTGAGGCCGATGATCATACTTTCGCGGCCTGCCGCCGGCTCTGCCCGATACGTTCCGAATATTCGGTCCCACCAGGAGAGGTTAAAACCAAAATTGTGGTTCGACTCCTGTCGGAGGGTGGAGTGGTGGACGAGGTGCATATCGGGGGTGACCAGGATCTTACGAAGGAGATTGTCCATCCCTGCGGGGATTCGGAAGTTCCCGTGGTTGAACATGGCCATACCGTTGAGAAGTACCTCGAAAATGAAGACGGCGACGGCGGGAGGGCCGAGAACGGCCACCACGGCCATTTTGATCAGCAGGGAGATTATTATTTCCAGCGGGTGAAACCGGAGTGCCGAGGTTAGATCGAGGTCCATATCCGTGTGGTGCATCCGGTGGATACGCCAGAAAAAATGGATCCGATGAAACAGGGCGTGCTGGGCATAGATGACCAGGTCGAGGACGAGCAGGCTTGAGATAGTTGCTGCCGCCACCGGCAGGGGGACAACATTCAACAGGCCCCATCCTTTTTGAGTACATAGTACGGCCATGCCAACGGGGAGGATGGGGAAAAGCAGGCGAGGCAAAATCCCATTCACGAGTTGAACAGAAAGATTTCCGAACCAGCGTAACGACTTTTTCACGATTAGCGCGCGTCGGGGGGCAACGCTTTCCACGATAGCGATGACGATGAAGATGCCCAAGAAGCAAACGACGCGGATGGTTGTTTCATCCATTATTTCTGATCATACGGCAATGTACAGGCCCTTCCCTTCAGATTGAACAGAAACTTGAGAATTTTTTTCGTCCCGTCACCGAACAGCTTGTCGGCAAAGACCCGGCCCGCAACTCGTTTGGATATTTCAGACAAGGTCGGATAAACGTGCACGGCACCGGCCATGGTGGAAAGCTTCACGCCGCCATTTACCGCAATGATCCATTCGTGGATCAGCTCCCCGGCGTGGGCGCCGATTATCTGACAGCCCAGCATTTTGTCTTTGCCATCGAGAAGCATCTTGATCTTACCGAGAGACTCCCCCTCAGTAAGGGCACGATCGTTATCACCAAAGGATTCCTCCATAATTCGATACTCCAATCCTTCCTTCCGGGCGCGCTTTTCGTTGTAACCGATACTTGCCACTTCCGGGTCCGTATAGGTACACCAGCCGATTTTTGCATAATCAGCCTTTCTGGGAAGATGGAGAACCGCATTAGTCAGGGCAATGCCGGCTTCATATCCTGCTACATGGGTAAAGGGCAACCGGCCGTTCACGTCACCGCAGGCGTAGATATGGGAGATATTGGTTTTCATTCTGGCATCCGTCGGGATGCCGCCTGTTGTAAAGTTTACACCGGCCTTGACAAGTTCGAGATCGCCAATATTGGGTTGTCTGCCCGTGGACAAAAACAGCGCATCGCCCTCGATAATCTTAGTTTGACCTTCGTTGGCGTCAGAGGCAACTGTCAACAGGATCGCGGTACCTTTCGATTCCAGCTTGAGAGCCTTGGTACCCGTGTGGATTACGACACCTTCCGCTTCGAGGCGGGACTTCAGTATTTCTGCCATGTCGGCGTCTTCCGGTCCCAGAATCTGTTCCATAAATTCAACAATCATCACTTTGGATCCGAGGCGGGCAAAGGATTGGGCAATTTCCAGGCCGATCGGCCCTCCACCTAGAACAATCAGACGGCCGGGCAGGGTTGTCTGTGAGAAAACAGTTTCATTGGTCCAATAAGGAACAGTCGCAAGACCGTCGATGGGGGGGACGGCCGGTCGAGAACCCGTGGCGATGATCCAGCTTTTTGCAGAAATCCTTTTACCATCAAGATCGACAACATGTTCGTCGGCAAAGGAAGGGCTTCCGAATTGCACCGCCGCCCCCAGTCCGCAGAACCGTTCGGGAGAGTCATGGTGCTGAATAGTGTCGATAACGGCCTGCACCCTTGCCATGACGGCCCCCAGGTTTACCGGGGGCAATGACAATGCCGGCAGGCCGAATTCCGCCGAGCGCCTTGCCAGTGCCCATATGCCTGCCGTACGGATCAGTGTCTTTGAAGGTACGCATCCGAAATGAAGACAGTCACCGCCCAGTCGAGCCGTTTTCTCAATCAGGAGGGTTTTTGCACCGAACTGGGCGGCCCCGGCCGTTGCCGTGAGACCGGCAGCACCGCCACCGATGATTCCGAGATCGTAATCGTAATTTGGCATGTATCTTCCTTTAGAACATCCTGTTATACATTGCTATGGCATGTTCGACATTGACTCTGTTCATATCATAATTGTGGGGAAAAAGAACATCATTGATTCCCGCGGGCTGCCGAGGCATGACGTCCGGAGTAAAAGGAAAGGAAAAAGGCCAGGAGACTGAAAAAAGCGCCGACGATGAAAGCGAATTGAAAGGCCCCGGCCACGGAGGCCAGAGAAGGGCGAATGATTTCCGGAGTGAGGCTCATAGTTGTCAGACCGGTGGGAAGTGCCTGGGAAAAAGCCCCTTCAAAAAGACATACCCCAAGCACCATCCCCACGTTCATTGTATTCGTATATATTGCCGAGGCCGTACCCTGGCTTCCCTCCGGGGCCAGTGACATGACCAGATGGTTGTTGGCCGGGAAGAACAGGGCGTAGGAAACAGCTAAAAGGACGAGATAAAGGACCGCTGGAAACAGTCCCGGCAATGGGAGGGTCAGAGCAAAGACGAGGCAGGAAACAAAGGCCAGGAACATGGCGATGGTGCAGAGACGACGGGGATTGATGCGGTCGGAAAGCCTCCCGGCGAAAGGACCAATGGGCATATACACCACCGAATAGATCATTACCACCGCCCCGACATGTTCTGGTCCTAAGCCCTTGATGAGTTCCAGATAGAAGGGGATGAGAAAGTTGCCTCCCGACAGGAGCATTAAGGCGACCAGCGTAGTGAGAACGGCGAACGAGAAATCCCGGTTACGGAAGAGACTCAGATTAAGAATGGGGTCGTGGGCGCTTCGTTCCCGGAGATAGAAGGCGAGTAGGGATGTCCCCGCAACAGCAAAGGCGGCCAGAATGAGTCCCGACTGCCAGCCTTCGTCGTCGCCGCGGCTCAGGGCAAAGACGAGGGCGGTAAGGCCAACAAAGCTCAGAATGGAGCCGGAAACGTCAAAAGGTCGGCCCTCGGTGGGGGGCGGCAGGTTTTGATCCGCAGGCAGGTTTCTCTTCACGATCAGAATAGCCAGAACCCCCACCGGTACATTGATCAGAAAGATCCAGTGCCAGCTAAGAAAGCCGGTAATGAGACCACCGAGAGGCGCCCCGACCATTATGCCCAGGGAGTTGGCTAAAGAACATATTCCAAAGGCCCAGCCGGCAATGTTTTTCGGAAGGTAATGGGGTATGCTTGCCATAGCGCTGGTAATCATCATGGCGCCGCCGACACCCTGGACGCAGCGGGCGGCGTCTAAAAGGTAGATCGTCGGCGCGAGCCCGCAAAGCAGCGAGCCCAGGGTAAATAATCCGTATCCCCAGACAAAGATTTTCTTTAAGCCGACCCTGTCGACGAGTTTCCCGAAGATCAGGGTACTGCCCGTCATGACCAGGAGGTAGGAGAGAATTACCCAGGACGCCTCGCTCGTTCCGACCTGGAAATAACGGGCGAGGGTAGGCAGTGAAATGACGACGATATAACTATCCAGACGGACCATGAAGACGGCGAAGGCGACGCTGAAGACGATCCAGCGAAGCCGTCTTTTTTCTTCGGGGTCGATTACGGCGGGAGAGGTATCCATGGTCATGGGTTGGCGATCACCTTCACAAATACCTTCCGCATTCGGGGGCCATCAAACTCGCAGAAAAAGATGGATTGCCAGGTTCCCAGGACCGGTTGATCATCTTCAATCAAGACGGTTTCCGACGCCCCCACCAGGGACGCCTTGACATGGGCTGCCGAGTTGCCTTCTCCATGTCGGTAGGGACCGTGCAGGGGAATCAGCCTGTCCAGGATGCTGATGATGTCTTTGGGGACATCGGGATCGGCGTTTTCATTGATCGTCACCGCCGCAGTGGTGTGGGGAACAAAGACATAGCAAAGACCGCTTCCGGCACCGGCCTCCCGGATGATATCCCGTATATGTCTGGTAATATCTATCATTTCATGCCGTCCAGAGGTTTTAACGGAAAAATTGTTCATCTCATCTCCTCTCGTCTCAGTAATTATAGGCGAAGGCCCTCCGGTTTAATATCCGCCGTAAGCCACTTCCAACGATCTCGGCGGCGCGGCGAGGCCAGGATATCGGCTGTGCTATGGGATTATACTTATGACAATAATGGGGCTATATGTCAACCAATGTCAATGACCCCGTTCTGACCCCGGAAAAAAGCTTTGCGTCCTGCCTTGATTTAGGCTACAAAAACAATGTGAAGGAGCTGCTGGACAATTATTTTAACTATATGACGGTGGAAAAGGGGGCTTCCCCCCATACCCTGGAGGCATATAGCCGTGATCTCATCCGGTTTGCCGATTTCATGGCGGGGCGGGAAAAAGAGAAAGCAGAAACGGTCACGCCTGAAGATGTGATGGCTTTCATATCCGATCTCAGGGGTGGCGGGCTGGCGGCGAATTCCGTGAACCGTTCCCTTACGGCCATCCGAGGTTTTTATAAGTTTCTCCTGAAACACGGATACAAGGTTGTTAGCCCCGTTGACCGTCTGGTTCAGGGGAAGACGTGGATGCGCCTTCCCGATGTTCTCAGTCCCCAGGATATGAACCGGTTACTGGAACAGCCGGGTCTCTCGAATCCATCCGCCGTCCGGGATGCGGCGATCCTCGAATTGATGTACGCTGCGGGACTGCGGGTTTCGGAGCTGGTTAACTTGACCATGAACAGCATCAACTGGCAGGCAGGTTATGTGGTGGTGATGGGGAAAGGAAGAAAGGAAAGGGTGGTACCGGTGGGGAGGTCTGCTTATGAACTGCTGAAACTCTATGTGGACGAAGCAAGAAACGGCCTTGTCAAGGGAAAGTCCACCAATTCCCTGTTTCTAAATAGATCGGGAAGGCTTTTCACCAGGCAGGGGCTCTGGAAACTGGTCAAGAAATATTCCCGTCTGGCCGGTCTGGAGGACAAGGTGCACCCCCATACCTTTCGTCATACCTTTGCCACCCATCTCCTGGAGGGGGGTGCTGATTTGAGAGCGGTACAGGTCATGCTGGGTCACGCCGATATCTCGACGACCCAGATTTACACCCATGTGACCAGAGAAAGGCTGAAGGCCGTTCATAAACAATATCATCCGAGAAGCTGAGATAGATGGAAACTGATTTTATTCGCAAAAGGAAACCTGCCGATTATAGTAGATATAGGCGCTGGGCCCTTGCCCTGACTGCCCTGGCAGGACTCCTGGTGATTCTGACCGGCCTGATGTGGGGACTGGCAACCGTTTTCCCCCAGCGTTTCGGTTCCCTCTTTTCCGGTTTTACGAGGGCGAAAAACTTTGTTGCCTTTACGATTCTCGGCACACAGCCGCAATTTTATTATCTGGATATTGAAAAAAATGGGAAAGTATATCGCCTTACTCCCCGTGATTATTTCGAGGTTACCTACAAAGATGAATTCATTATTACCGGCGTGACGTCCGATGACCTGCGGGGAAAGGGAATGACCGTAGATGTTGACGGAACGGGAAGACGCAATGATTTCCGGGTTCTCATGAAGGGGGTTGAATTTGTCGACAGGGTCATGAAACAGGGCCGCAGGGCAGACACCGAACCTGCGGGTGGGGTCTATCGCATTCATGTCCGTTATCTGGAGAGGGAAATAGGGGCAATTCCTCTGAAGGTAACAATTATGCCTCAAGACTGGCTGCGGTATGCCCAGGGATCGAGCAGCGAAAGACAGCAAATTGATTATCTGAAACGGGCCATAGCTACAAATCCTGGTGACACGGGGATCAGAAAGGTTTTGGCCGGTATTTATTATCGCCTGGGAATGATCCGTGAGGCCGTCGAGGAATATCAGACCATACTGAAGTTGAATCCTGAAGACGCGGGAGCCCTGAAGGAATTAGCCCGCTGTTATCAAAGCCAGAAGAATTATGAACAGGCGATTGGGGTTTATCGGCGGTTGCTCATAATACAGCCCAATGATCAGGCTGTGTATGCAAGCCTGGGGATGACCTACGCAGCCATGGGCGCCTGGTCTAAAGCCGTGGCTGCTTATCAGCAGGCGCTCCAGATAAATCCGGAGGACGGCAGCGTCCATTTCAAACTGGGTCAGGTTTACGAGGCGACAAATAAAAGAAAAGAGGCCATTGCAGAGTACCAGATTGCCCTGAATAAAAATCCCGCCGCCGATGAAATCGTCCTTGCCCTGGCCAATGTCAACCTTAAGGCAGGGAACCAGGACGAGGCGATCAGGTGGTACAAGGAAGTGCTGAAGAGGCAGCCTCGTAACGCGACGGCTTACGCTAATCTGGGCCTGGCTTATGGCAATAAGGGCATCCCGGCCCAGGAAATGGAACAGTACCGGAAGGCGCTGAACTTGCACCCGAAAGATCCGGTCATTCAGTTCAACATCGCGGCGGCGCTGGAGAAATCGGGAAAGACCCAGCAAGCGGCTACGCACTATCGTAAGGTTCTGGAGATCAATCCTGATGACGCCGATGCAGCCATGAGGCTTGCCGATATGGAGATGAAAAACAAAAATTACGATCAGGCAATCAAATTCTACGAAAAAGCCCTGCCAAAGAGCAAGAATAAGGCTTCCGTCTATGCAAATCTTGGTTTTGCTTACGGGGAGATAAAGGTTTATAAAACGTCCGCCGAAAAATATGAAAAAGCCCTGAAGGCTGGTTCTCGAGACCCTCAGATTTACTATAACCTTGCCTTGACCTATACCAAGTTGGGAAAGAAGAAAGATGCCACCGCAAATTTCGAAAAGTATGCTGTGACCCATCCATCCGAGAGTGTATTGAGTTCGCTGGCTGAATCCTATATGCGCGAAAAAAGATACGATGACGCGATCAGAGTTTCAAAAAAACTTTTGTCTTCCACCAAGAAGAAAGCGGCGCCCTACGCCACTATGGGCCGGGCATATGGCGCCAAAGGTAATGTGGACAAGGCGATTGAAATGTACAGATTGTCCGTGCGATATGACGCCGAGGACGACGCTGTTTATTCAGCCCTTGGAGAGGCCTATGAAAAAAAGGGGATGCCCCAGGAGGCTCTTAAAGCCTATCAAAAGGCATATGAACTTAATCCCGAGTCGACCCGGGCGGCCAGAAGAATTCCCGCCCTGAAGATCAAGATCATGCAGGATGAGCATCAGGCGGATTCGTGATTGCGTATAAATGAAAATGGAAGTGATCATATGAAAAGCATCCAGGTAGGAAAGGCGGTAATCGGAGGGAGCAAACCATTCACGCTCATTGCCGGCCCCTGTGTGATCGAGGAAGAGAAAAAGACGCGGGATATAGCGATATTCCTTAAAGAACTGACCGACCGGCTGAATATTCCCTTCATCTTCAAGGCCTCTTATGATAAGGCCAACCGGACCTCCCTGATGGGTTACCGGGGTCCGGGAGCGCTCCGGGGGCTGGAGATCCTGAAAAGGATCAAAAGTGATTTTCAGATCTCCATATTGTCCGACGTCCATCGTTTCGAGGAGATTGAGCCCGCAGCAGAGGTCCTGGATGTGATGCAGGTTCCTGCTTTCTTATGCCGACAGACAGACTTCATTATGGAAATGGCCCAGAAGGCCAAGGTTATCAATATCAAGAAGGGACAGTTTCTTGCACCATGGGATGTGAAAAACATCATTGAAAAAATCGAGGCGGCAGGTATGGAAGGCCTCATGATCACGGAGCGGGGCGCCTCATTCGGATACAACAACCTGGTAGCGGACATGAGAGCGATACCGATCATGAGGACCTTTGGATACCCGGTTATTTTTGATGCCACTCATAGCGTACAGTTGCCGGGAGGCATGGGAACGGCCTCCGGTGGGCAGCGGGAGATGATCCCCTTCCTGGCGAGGGCCGCCGTGGCCACGGGTGTGGACGGCCTTTTTTTCGAGGTTCATCCCCATCCAGAAGCGGCCCTTTGCGACGGCCCCAACTCCTTGCGAATGACCGACCTTGAGAAAATACTGAAGGTGCTGACGAAAATAGATCACTTAGTGAAGGCAAGTGGAGAATTATGACCAATCAAATACCCCCAAACCTGATCGATAAAATCCAGCCGATTCGTCTGCTTATCCTGGATGTGGACGGCGTATTGACCGATGGTCGGATTGTGATGAATGACCTGGGCCAGGAAAGCAAATTTTTCGATGTGAAAGATGGACATGGTTTGAAGGTCCTGTTACGATGCGGCATTGATGTCGTCTGGATCACGGGTCGGAAATCAACAGTTGTTGAACACCGCGCCCGAGATCTGGGGATTCAGGAAGTCCATCAGTTAATATGGGATAAGGTGCAGGTTTACGAAGAAGTCCTGGAAAGAAGGAAACTTACGGCCCGGGAAGTGGCTTATGTGGGTGACGATATAGTGGATATTCCCCTCTTGAAGAGGGTCGGATTTGCAGTGGCAGTCAATAATGCCGTCGATGAGGCGAAACAGGTTGCCGACTATGTGACCCGGAGAGATGGCGGCCGGGGCGCCGTCAGGGAGGTCTGCGATCTCCTCCTCAAGGGGCAGGGCAAATGGGATCGTCTGATGGAGAGGTATTTCTCCTGAAATGAAAAAGCCCGTCCTTGTAACCGTGGCGCTGGTCCTTGTTGCAGTTTTCGCCACGTTGATCTTCCTCTGGGAACAGGGAAAAGAAGCTGGTAAAAAGATTCTCAAGGTATTGCCTGATCATGTGGATATGCAGGTAAACGACGTTCTTTATACGGACGTATCCGCAGATGGTTCGAAGTGGGAAATAAGAGCAAAAACAGTTACCTTTGTCCGGAAGGAGAATCTCGCTCTCTTCGATCAGGTGGTTGCAAAAGTGATCCAGTCCGATGGACGGACATTTATCATGACCGGAAAAAACGGACGTTTCTGGACGGTGACGAAAGACCTGGATGTAACGGGAGATGTTGTGATTATCTCTGACAAGGGGGATCGGATAACGATGGACGTTCTTCGTTATTCCGAGCGGGACAAAATACTGTCCACAGATTCGGATGTGACGCTGGATAATGACACAACGCGACTCAAGGGAAAGGGCATGCGGATTGATATCAACAAACGCCATGTCCTGATCATGTCCCAGGTGAACGCAATAATCAAAGCCAAGAAATAGGAAGAACCATGATGAAAATCTGTCGCACAACATTAGGGATCATTTTACCGGCTGTCTGCATGGCCTTGCTAATCGTATTTCCGACGGCGGCGAAGGAGCCCGAGCCCGCTCCCGTGCAACCTGTTCTCACACAGCCCGCGCCCGTTCAGCCAGTTCCAGTGCCGTCAGGTTCCAAAGAGTCTGCATCCAAGCAACCCGCATCCAAGCAGTCTGCTCCAAAGCAGGCCGCATCCAAACAGCCCGTCCATATTACCTCTGACACCCTGGAGGCTTTCAACGATGAGCGTTTGATAGTATTTTCGGGAAATGCCGTCGCCGTGCAGGGCGATAAGGTAATCAGGTCGGACAAGCTGCTCGTTTATTATAAGAAAGGCGCCGAGGAGGGCAAGGAATCGAAAACGGCGGGTATCGGCCAGGGGGGTGATCTTGATCGGATTGAGGCAAAAGGACCGGTGCGGATCACCCAGCTCAAAAAGATTGTAACCGGTGATGAGGCTGTTTATTATCAGGATGATCAGAAGATCATCGTGTCCGGCAACGCCGTGATGCGTGAGGGACCCAATATCGTCAAAGGCGACCGGATTACGGTTTTGCTTGATGAAAACAGGGGGATTGTGGAGGCTCCAGTGAAGAAACGTGTGACCGCCACGATTTACCCCGCTGAAGACAGTAAGCAAAAGAAATAGGTTCACACGATGGATATGGGTCAACTCACAGCAAAAGAACTTGTAAAGATTTATGGCGGCCGGAAAGTTGTCAACAACATAGATCTCAACATCTTCCCCGGGGAAGTGGTCGGGCTCCTCGGACCAAACGGCGCCGGCAAGACGACGACCTTTTATATGATTGTCGGATTGATCCGTCCCGACGGCGGCAGCATCTTTCTCAATGGGGAAGACATCAGTAAGTATCCCATGTATCTGCGGGCGAAAAAGGGACTTAATTACCTACCCCAGGAACCATCTATTTTCCGCAAGCTGACTGTTGCCGAAAATATCATGGCGATTTTGGAGACTCTGGACCTGGATTCGAGGCAGAGAAAAGAGCGATTGGAGTCACTCCTTGGCGAGCTTGATTTGACCAGTCTTGCCGATAACCCGGCCTATTCCCTGTCCGGAGGGGAGCGGCGGCGTGTGGAAATTACCAGAGCCCTTGTCACTTCGCCCAAATATATTCTTCTGGACGAACCTTTTGCCGGCATCGATCCACTTGCAGTTGCAGATATTCAAAAGATCATATATAAACTGAAAGACAAGGGCATTGGAGTGGTCATTTCAGATCATAATGTTAGGGAAACCCTTTCTGTGTGCGATCGAGCGTATATCGTGAACGAAGGGAGCATCCTGGTGGAAGGAGATCCCGATACGATTTCTTCCTGTGAGCTGGCTAAAAAGATTTATTTCGGTGAAGACTTTTGTCTTTGAGGATTCATATCCATGGCATTTGAACTTAAGCAGAGCCTGAAACTTTCACAGCAACTGATCATGACGCCGCAGCTTCAGCAGGCGATCAAACTCCTGCAGCTATCGAGGCTGGAGATGGTGGACATGATCAATCAGGAAATGGAGGAAAATCCCCTCCTCGAGGAAATATCCGGCAGCGAAGAGATTGTCGAAGAAGGCCTCTCAGAAAGCGACACCTTGAGAACCCTGGAGACCGAGGAGATCAAGTCCGTTGATCATGCTGTCGAGGTTACGGGAGAAGGTGATGGCAGGGAGGATTTTGACTGGAATAGCTACCTCGAGGACTATGGTCCTATGGGCGTTACTTATCAACGTGCGGATGAGGAAGGTGCCTCCTGGGATAATCTTCTTACCAGGACGCCATCTCTGACCGACCATCTCATGTGGCAATTGAAGTTTTTACCTTTGAGCGATGCCGAGATGCTGGTAGGAGAACAGATTATCTGTAACCTCGACCAGAATGGTTACCTTCAGACTACTGTAGAAGAAATTGCCGTGCAGGAGCAAGTTGAAGCTGATGTCGTGGAATCGGTTCTCGAGAAGGTGCAATCTTTCGATCCTCCCGGGATTGCCGCCCGGGACCTTATGGAATGCCTGCTGATTCAGGCTCGTCTGCTGGGAGATGCGAACCCGCTCGTGGAAAAAATCATCCGGGATCATCTCAGGGATCTGGAAACAAAAAATTACGCCCAGATAACCAGAAAACTAAAGGTTACCATCGATGATGTCTTACAGGCGGTTATGGTGATCAGCAACATGGATCCAAAACCGGGAAGCATTTATCAAGAGGAGAAGGTGCAAACGATCATTCCTGACGTTTTTGTTTATAAAACGGGAGATGAATACAAGGTTATCCTGAATGACGACGGTATGCCAAGGTTGAGGATCAGTAATTTCTACAAGGAAATCATGGCAGGTGTCGACGGCAGCAAAGAGGCCGACACGGGGAAGAAGTACATCAAGGAAAGGGTCCAGTCGGCAACCTGGCTCATCAAGAGCATCCAGCAGCGCCAGAAGACGATCTACAGGGTCACGGAAAGCATCGTAAATTATCAGCGTAATTTTTTCGATAAGGGGATCAATTATTTAAGACCCCTAGTCTTGAGAGACATCGCTATGGATGTAGAAATGCATGAATCGACGATCAGCAGGGTTGTAACTAACAAATACATGCAATCCCCTGCGGGGCTTTTTGAGTTGAAGTATTTTTTTAGCAGCGGAATTTCAAAAAACGACGGAGGGGAAAATATTGCTTCCAAAAGCGTTAAGGAAGAAATAAAGAAAGTCATTAGTGAGGAAGATCATAAAAAACCCCTCAGCGACAGTGAAATAGTCGAACTCCTGGCGTTGTCGGGCATCAATATTGCCCGGCGTACTGTGGCTAAGTACAGGGAAATGATGCATATTTTGCCATCATCACGAAGGAAAAAATACTTTTGAATGTAAAAAGTTATTGACTTTTTACTGTGACGTCAATATAGCACAAAACCTTTTACGAGTATAAATCCATTAGGAGGAAAACTATGAAGATCTCTGTGACCTTCAGAAATACCGAGGGCGAAGATTGGTTTAGAAATTATGCTGAAGAGAAACTTGGTAAACTGAAAAAGTACATCGACCATCCGGTTGAAGTGAGGGTAGTTCTGTCCGTTGAAAAATTCCGGAATGTCGCCGAGATCAATCTTATGGACAACGGTATGAATGTTAATGCCAGGGAAGAGGCAAAGGAGATGGCTCTGGCCATTGATGAGGCGGTTGAAAAAATCGAACGTCAATTGAAGAAGCACCGCGAGAAGATGCGCGCTCACAAGGGAGCCGGTGCTAAAACAGGAGACGACCAGCTTGATAAAACTTCCGAGGCCGATGGAGAAGATTCGACCGGGACAAGGATTGTCGAAACCCGGATGATAATTTTAAAACCGATGTCCCATGACGATGCGATCATGGAATTGGAGGCGTCGAGGAACCTCTTCATCATATTTCGTGATGCCGCAACAGAGAATGTTGCCGTCATTTATCGACGGGATGATGGGAACTACGTCCTTGTTGAAACTAAAAGTTGAGCTTCAGGAAAAGTTAAATGAAAATTGCCGAGGTTTTGAAAAAGGATTTTATTCTTGAACAATTGGAATCCGGGACCAAACCGGATGTCCTTCATGAATTGGCCAATGTCATTCTGAGTGAACGAGCTGACTATAACGCCAAGGGAACCGTTGATATCCTTCTTGAGAGGGAAAAATTGGGAAGCACCGGTATCGGCGATGGCATTGCCATTCCCCATGGGAAACTGAATATAATAGATGCCTTGGCTGTTTCATTCGGACGAAGCAGGAAAGGAATCGATTTCAACGCCATGGATGGAAAACCGGTGCACCTTTTCTTCCTCCTCCTGGCGCCGGAGAATGCCGCAGGTCAACATCTGAAAATGCTTGCCAAACTATCGAGGATGCTCAAAGATGCGACATTTCGCAAGAACCTTCTTGAAGCGGCATCAACGGAAGATTTGTATCGCATCATCGTCGATAAGGATGACACATGTTGATGATAACTCCTGCCCCCTGAGTAATTGCGGCATTGCTTCCTAACATGCTTGATAGACTCGTAAAAAGTATCACACCCCGTTATCCTGGGTAAAGCCGGGAACCATGAACAAAATACTGGATTATGAACATTAAACTTCGATTTGCGAACATTAATCTTCGATTTGCGAACAATAAACTTCGATTTCCTGTTTTTACCGGAACTACATATTCGCTGGAAATTCAAAGATTTCGATTGATAGGATGAAAAGAAAGAAAATTGAAACAAGGGCCACCGTTCATGCGTGTCTTGTCCAGTGGGAAGGAACTGGTGTCCTCTTGGCAGGGGACAGCGGCGTCGGTAAAACCACCTGCGCCCTTGAAATATCAAAAAGGGGAGGAACCTGGATCGCTGACGATGTTGTTGTTCTGGGCTGCCTTCCGGATCATGCCATTTCCGGACGGGCTCACGAAAGAATCCGCAACTTGGCACATTTGCGTGGAGAAGGCATTATCGATATCCGGTCTTTACAACCCATCCGCATTGCCGGTGAGACCAGAGTGGACATCGTTGTTGAGCTGACAAAAAAACTTGAAAAAGTTCAGGAAAAAGGATTAACAACAGATCGCTTCCGGGAGATTATGGAGGTTGAGATACCATGCGCCCATGTTGCGGTTCTCGCGGATGCCGCCAGGACGGTTGATGCTATCCTTAATCGCATCCGGCTGTACATGGAAGGTGAAATGAGGGAATAAGATCATGCAAATTGTTGTCATTACTGGATTATCAGGTTCTGGAAAGAGCACGGCTTTGCGGGCCCTAGAGGATATCGGCTTTTTTTGCGTGGACAATTTACCAATTGTGCTGTTACCGAAATTTCTGGAAATTCAGTCTGAAGCTGCGAAGAAAATCTCCAAAGTTGCCATGGTTATGGATATGAGGGAACAGGGTTTCCTGGAAAAATATCCCCGCATTTTCAAGCGACTAAAAGACAAGGGCTATACTATCGAGATACTGTTTCTCGATTCCTTTGATGATGCCTTGTTGCACCGCTTCAGTGAAACCAGAAGAACCCATCCCCTGGCGATGAAGGGATCGGTTATGGAAGGGATCAGCATTGAAAGGGCAAAACTGTCTCCCTTGAAACTGATGGCAGACAAGGTCATGGACACAACTTCATATAATGTGCATCAACTGAAGGACGCTGTACAGAGGATGTTCCTATCTTCGACAATAGAAAAGAGACTCATGATCTATGTGACGTCTTTTGGATACCGCTATGGTTTACATGTCGATGCAGATATTGTTCTCGATGTTCGTTTCCTGGCAAATCCTTACTTTGTAGAATCCTTGAAGAATCACGACGGACACCATCCCGGGGTGAGAAAGTATGTGCTGGCGTCGGAAGAGGGCGAAAAATTTATCGAAAAGCTTTTTGCCCTGATGTCTTTTCTTCTTCCCCTCTATGAAAAGGAGGGGAAGGTGCGGCTTAATATCGCCCTTGGTTGTACGGGAGGCAGGCATCGGTCTGTGGCGATGGCAAATGAACTTGCCGCCTATCTTTCCGATAAGGATTACAGTGTCCAGGTAAACCACCGGGACATCGGCAAGAGTTAAAAGGAGACCTCCATTTTCTTCGTCACGTTATCCTGTATCCAGTGGGGGTCCCACCACTCAGTCGGATTGACGAACTGTCCCCCGACAAGTATTGAAAAATGAAGATGATCTCCCCCAGCCAAACCGGTTAGACCGCTTTTCCCCAGAGCCCCTCCCTTTTTGACAGCCTGTCCGTTTTTCACATCAATACTTGATAGATGGGCATAAAGGCTGAACAATCCAAAGCCGTGATCGATCATGACCATATTGCCGTATATGCCGAGGTAGCCGGCGTATACCACTACACCGCTGTTGGAGGCTTCAATGGTGGCGTTTGCCGTTGATGCGAGATCAACGCCCAAATGAGTGCTTTCTCCGATGTTTTTCCCGGCGTGGACATAAGTACGATGGTCGCCGAACTGGGCCATGGGAGCGGCGTCTTTCATCCGAAGAAAGGTCCCTTCCCATAGCTGCCTGGGTTCAGACTTCTGGCAGATTGTTTGGATGGTCCGGAAATTCTCCTCCCGCAAGGCGCCGTTGACATATATAAAGACATCAATAAGCGGTTTTCCCGCAAGCGCTGGGTGTTGGGCCACAAATTCCGGCATTTTTTGCTGCAAAAAGGAATCGGATGTTGGCATTTTGTCGTTCCGGAATTTCTTCTTGAGGAGGAGATAGGGAACCGACTGGACCGTTTCGTTTCCCCCCTGATCACGGGCGTAAATCTTGATTTGCCCTTTCTGGGAGGCCGCCTGGGCCGGGAGGGCAAAGTAGACTAATTGACAGGGCTTGTTATTGATCACCACCGGATAGGACGGAAATATCCGGTCATCGACACGGGCTCCGGATGCGGTCACGGGTTTGGATGTTCTAAAAAGAAGCATGCCGGTTCCGCCCGGATTGATATGATTCACCGGAGTGAGGAGAAATATCTGGGGAGGAACTACATCGACGTTCACTGTTCTGGTTATGGATGCCGAATTTTTCCAGACGGCTTGATCTTCAGCAGTGATGGTAAGAACCGCCGGGCCGTCATGCAGCTTCAGAGCGACCGGGTCAACAGGGATCGAAACGGCATTGCGATTGGTTTTCTTGCCCTTGTACTGCAAGGTGGAGAGGATACGTGGCTGATTGTCCTGAGAAATAGTGATGGTAGAACTCTTCAGACCGCTGCCGCTGTCTGAGAAGGTGACCTCCAGAACCGTGCGTTGTCCGATACTGCGGATATCCTGCATCATCTGAATCTGCGGCTTTCCAAATTCCCCGATCGTGGCGAAGAACCACCATGATAAAAGGCAGGCAAGTATGGCTAGTGTGGAAATAAAGTAAATCTTATATGTTTTCATGGCAACCTCTTTTATGGCCTCGTTAAATGGCCCCGTTGGTAGATTGAAGCGCAGGGGCACGGCAGGCCGTGCCCCTGCGCGATAATTTGACGAGTCTATAGTGAGTTTTTCCTCCTTTTGCAAGCGATACCTGAGCTGTCAGAAGATGCATTCATTACCTTGATCTTGGTGTGCAGAATTGCTATAGTCGAACCGAAGAGTATGTCAAAGACCATTGATGA
>DMAT01000048.1 GCA_003451635.1 Syntrophus sp. (in: bacteria)
TTTCCCGGGGCATTCTATCGGAAGGAAGGCACGGGCAGAATAGGCGATCTGGGCTACGCCGTCAACATGCAGACAGGGGCTAAATCTCCCTTTATCGTAGCTGAAATAGGCCCTGCGAATGCCGACCTGGGGGAAATCTCAGTAGCCCTCGCAAAGGCTCTTGGCGGAATAAACCCTAATCCAAGAACCGGTGCTGGTGTTCCCGAAGGTACTACGTTGTATGTGGTATTTCCAAATTCATCTCGTAATTACCACTGGCCCTACTCTACATCGAATATGGCGGATGTGTTAGATAATCTTCTGAAAAGTGTTGGTGGTATTGACGCTGCTTTGGCGTGCAAAGATGAATTTTAACGAAGCGGTCCGTCATGTCGCCATACTGGGATCTGATCTTTTTTTTAACAACGACGCCTATGCATTTTCTGACTATGATCAGCAATGAGCACAACCTTTAAATAAGGAGAATGTTGTGGCAAAAAGTGAGACCTACGTCCGCAATCAGCTTTATTCTATCCCTTTGGCCGACCTTCAGCCCGATCCCAGTCAGCCGCGAAAATATTTCGATCCGGTGACCCTGGAGGAACTCACCGCCTCTGTCGCCCGGAACAGTGTCATGACGCCGATCTTCTTTCGGATCCAGGATGGAGTGAAGGTGATTGTCGCCGGGGAAAGGCGTTGCGCCGCCGCCAAGAATGCCGGCATCGCGAGCGTTCCCGCCATATATGTGGATACGCCTAATTACACTGAGATCTCGCTCATTGAAAATATGGTGCGCTCGGATCTGAATCCCGTTGAAGAGGCGGAAGCCCTGGACCGCTTGATGAAGGATCACGAATACCAGCAGTCCCACCATTGATATTTCAAAACCATTTGCATTTCACTTCTTTCATTGTTAAGATCAGCCATTATTGGCATGATCACCCGTTAAGAAAAATGACAAGAAACAATGACGATGGATTATCTTTATTTCCTCTATGGTTTCAGCTTTATAATTCTCTCCTCCGTATGTTTTCTCCTCAGCAAGAAAGAAACTGACAGTCTTCCCTGGGCGATGCTGGGTTTTTTCGGCCTGACCCACGGTCTGGCCGAATGGCTGGCGATTTTGCCTTTCTCCTTTGGTTCCGTAGAATATATCCTGCCTATCCATACAATTCTTTTGACGCTCTCATTTTTTCTGCTGCTGGAGCTCAGCAGAAAAGGTATTGAACGTCTGAGCGGGAAGCTGCAAAGTCGGTGGATTTATTTGTTGCCGGCATTAGCGACCGCCAGCGGTTTCTTTTGGGATGGCTTGGCCGGTCTGGACTCCATGTCACGCTATTTTGTAGGTTTTCCAGGGGCGATTTGCGCCAGCGCCGCTTTTTACCTGCTGTCAAGAAAAGAAGAATCGACACGTCGATTTCTGATGGTCGCGGCGTATGCCGGCGCTCTGTATGCCGTGGTTTCAGGGCTTGTCGTTCCTCCCTTGCCCATGTTTCCCGCTTCCCTGATTAATGAAGATTCCTTCCGGCAAACGCTGGGATTCCCCGTACAACTGCTCAGAACGTTTGTAGCCCTGATTGTGGCCTTTACCGTCTGGGGGTACCTTGACACCACGCGCCGTCTGGAAGCTTCTAAATATGGCCTGAAACCGATTCCCTCCCATGTCCCACAGCTCTTTACCGCCCTGATGGTTATTTGTCTGTGCGGCTGGTTTGCTACCCGGCAGGTTCACGAATATGCTGAAAATGAGCAGCGGGAAGATCTTCTGGGCCGTACTGCTGCCGTTGCCTCCGTTATCGATACCACGCGAATGATCAATTTTAGCGGTACGCCCCGCGACCTGCAATCGCCGGACTGGAATTTCCTGAATCGCCAGCTTACCAATATCGGCAGGGTTCAGCGCGATATCCGGTACGTATATATTCTGGGCCAAAGAAATGAACGGATTGTTTTTTTTATCGATACGGAAACAGCGCGTCGCCCATATCCGGTCCAGGATGCTAAATCCATCGGGCAGGAATATCGCACCGCCCCGACCCTTATGAAGGGGTTATTCGAAAATGGGAAAGGTTTGGTAATCGGTCCTTATCAAGATGCCTGGGGGTCCTTTGTGTCGGCCTTTGTACCCCTGCCCGTCCCGGGCATGAGCAGGAAATTCGTGCTCGGAATGGACGTCAACGATCCCCGGTGGGAAGAAGAGATTGCCCGCCACCGCCTGGCTCCCATTGGCATCACCCTTGCCGTCTCCACGCTGCTCATTGTCATGTTTCTGATTATTCAGCGGGCGCGCGAATCTGAACAGCAGATCCTATGGGCCCAGGCGATGATGCGCCAGGCCAAGTCTGAATGGGAAACGTCTGTAGACGCCATCGATGAACTCGTGGTTGTCCTGAACGCCGAGGGGCGCATTATGCGCATCAATCGGGCCATGGAACGATGGAATCTCGGCAATGTCAAAGATGCCGTTGGTCTCTCCCTCCATGATCTCCTTCATGGTTCATCATGCGCAGACGAGGCCTGTCAGCTCAAGATCGCAATAGAAGAAGCGATTGCCGCTTCCAGCGTCCATGTCTCCCAGCATCTGGAACTAGTGGACAAGTTCATGAACAAAACCCTCGATATCCAGTTTACCTCCATCTCCGTGAAAACGGCGAAATATCAGCAGGCGATGTCCCCGGTAACGGTAATCGTCGTCCAGGACATAACCAAGCGGTGGCGCATGGAGAAAGCCATCTTGCAGGCAAAGAGCGAGGCCGAGGCTGCAAACAAGACGAAGACGGAATTCCTCGCCAGTATGAGTCATGAAATCCGTACCCCCATGAACGCCATCATCGGGATGGCGGATCTGCTGAAGGACACCGACCTGAATCCCGAGCAGGAGCATTACGTCTCCGTTTTCGGCTCGGCCGGGGAGAATCTGCTGAGTCTGATCAACGACATCCTCGACTTTTCCA
>DMAT01000233.1 GCA_003451635.1 Syntrophus sp. (in: bacteria)
AATAGGATCATTTAGCTAAAGGGTCCGGAAAGGTGTTTATCACTGATCCGGACCCTTTCTTTTGAAAATAATCGTCGGCGTCCGGGAAAAGGGAGCAACCGATGCGAAATTTTTTTGTAGGACTATGCCTGTTAGTGTTTCTTCCCTTTATTGTAGGATTTGGCGATGTACCGCCGGATAAGAAGATCGAGCAGGGCGCCGAAAAAAAAACCATGCTCTTCCCCAGGGACCAGTTATTTTACGCCCCCATGGCGAGCCCCAAGGAGCCCCGTACCCATGTCACCTACCTCCGTCTCAAACTCTCCGATGAAAGCTTCAACATCGGATCGGTAGGGTTCGGCGATAGCTTCGGCCTGGTGCGCTGGCCCGGCTGGGGTGAGAAGGACAACTGGCAGATCGGTATCAGCGGGGCGGTCTTCGCCCAGTTCAATCTGGGCGCCGCCTCCGGTTCCATGGACCTGATCAACGCCGACTATATTATCGGTATTCCCCTGGCCTACCGGAACGGTCCCTGGTCAGCGCGGGCGCGCCTTTACCACCAGTCCTCCCATCTGGGGGACGAGTTTCTTCTCCAGCCGCAGAAGCCGGAGTTGAAGGCAACGCGCATAAATTTGAGCTTCGAGACTGTTGAACTGCTCGGCGCCTGGGAATGGGAGGGATTCCAGTTCACCGCCGGTCCTTCGTACATTATCCACACCGACACCGACCTCAAGCCTGTCAGCGTCCAGGCAGGCATTGATTATCAAGACAGGGAGCCGTTCTTCAAATCGTCGATGCGCCTGTTTTTCAGCGCCATGTGCCATGCCTGGGAGGAAACCGACTGGAACCCCGACTACAATGTCAAAGTCGGCGTCAACATCCGCGGACCCTATGCGGAAAAACGGGGCATTCAGATATTCGGCGAATACTATTACGGCAATCTTCCCTTCGGCCAGTTCTACAAACTGCGGGCAGAGTATTACGGCGTAGGAATTAACGTATCATTTTAAGCGCCAAGACGTTTGATTTAACTATCGTAACCAAATTTTTTTTAATTTAAGAAGGAGGTCAAAAATGACAACGGAAGAAAAGGACATATTGGCGGCAAAAGGTTTAAGCAGACGTTCCATCCTCAAAGGGGCCGTAGCCTTTGGCGCCGTCACGGCAAGCGGATTTGCCCTGAACATGGCGATGCCGGGAGCAGCGGAGGCAATGATCAAAAAGCTTCCCAAAAAGTGGGATGAGACTTGGGATGTTGTCGTCGTCGGATCGGGCTTTGCGGGTTTAGCGGCGGCATCAGCAGCCGCGGGAGCCGGTTCAACTGTTATCGTCCTGGAAAAGATGCCCACTTACGGTGGAAATTCCATCATCAATGGAGGCGTTTACGCATCCTGGGATGACAAATATCATTACCGGAATAACCTGGGGTTGGGCGTTGATAGCCCGAAACAGCATTCAGATGACACTCTTAAGGGGGGGGATTATTACAATATTCCGGAGCTTGTCGATGTCATGGTCAACGGCGCCACAGGGGCTCTGAACTGGATGATCGATGAAGGGGATGCCAAAATCCGCCCGACGGTCACTCGTGCCGGCGGTCATACGGCCTACCGCACCCACTCCGCTGTCGCCGGTGTTGGTCGGGAATATACGGAAGCCCTTCGAAAGATGGCCGAGAAGCGCGGCGCCAAGATCATCCTGAACTCAGAAGTCACCTGGATCTGGCGCCAAGACGCCGATCCCAAATCTCCTGTGCTCGGTCTGGAAGTCAAGAGGGGAAGGAGAGTACTCAATATCAAGGCCAAGAAAGCCGTCGTTCTCGCCTCCGGCGGGTTCAGCCAGGATATCAAAATGCGCATGGCCCATAACCCCCGGTTGGTTCCTGAATTCAACTGCACCAATCAAAAAGGGGCCACCGGTGAAACGATCCGTTTTGCCCAGGCCGTCGGCGCCGATACGCTGCAGCTTAATTTCATTCAGCTTTATCCCTTTGCCGAACCTGAAACCGGCATTCTCGACACCCCGGCTGTGTATCCATTCAATGGGCCGGGCTACGGAATTGTCTATGTCAGCAAGCTCGGCAAGCGCTTCGTCAACGAGCTTGAACGTCGCGACGTCTGTGCCTTCGCCCAGATAAACCTTGGGGCCAATATGAAGCCCACCTGGTCCATATTCAGCCGCCCCATGGTCCTGAAGATGGGCGGATCTTATGAGGAAATTGATGCCGGAGTAGCAAAGGGCCGTTTTGTCAAGGCCGACTCCATCAACGAATTAGCCGGGAAAATCGGCCTTCCCGCCGCTGCCCTTGCGGACACAATCAATAAGCACAACAAGTACCTCGAAGAAGGAAAAGATCCAGATTTCAACAAACCCATCACCAAGGTCATGATCCCCCTGATTGAGGGGCCCTTCTATGCGGTTTCTCAGTGGCCGGCTGTCCATCACTGCATGGGTGGTCTGAGGATCAATAGGGATAGTCAGGTTATCGACGTTTTCGGAAGTGTGATACCGAAGCTATATGCGGCAGGCGAAGTTGCCGGCGGCGTCCACGGCTCGAATCGCCTGGGTAGCAACGCTATGCCCGATTGCGTTGTTTTTGGCCGCGTCGCCGGGACAAACGCTGCCAAGGAGAAAGTTTAAACATTACAGAGAGGGAGGCCGCTTTGGGCCTCCCTCATTATTTTATTAAGGAAGATTTGCTATGAAAAAGATATGGTTACTCTTGATGGTTTTTTTAGTTACATTCAGCGTGCTATGTCTCGGTATTGATAATCGGGGGGCCGAGGCGGCCAAAGCTGCCGATTCAGGAAAAGGTGCAAAAGCAACTTGCCAGACCTGCCACGCAGATTTCGCTGCTGTGATTCCCAAGGGTCATCCCGCGGTTAAGGGGAGCGATCTGACAGCCTGTACGTCATGTCATGCCCCGGATCAAACGGGTAAAGCCGCGAAAAATGCCTTTTCCTCACGAATGCATTTAGCTCATGTAGCCCCGAAGGGGAATCAGGACTGCCTCGTGTGTCATACCTGGACGTCTGGTAAAAGTTTTGGTCTGAAAGGGGTCAAGGGATCATTTGGCGCACCAAACAAGGAAGATGTCGCCATGATGAAAGAGATCTTTGCTTCTTGGGGAGGATCAAAATTTATGGATAATCTTCATGCCAAAGGGAACATCGGTTGTGCCGGCTGTCATGGTAAGGATCTGCCCAAAGCAGATGATACGGTGGAGAACAACCGCTGTCTTACCTGCCACGGGCCCATGGATAAATTGGTAAAAAAGACGGAACCTAAAGACTTTAAGGATCGTAATCCCCACAAATCTCACCTGGGTGATATTGCCTGTACCGTTTGTCATAAAGCGCATGGGGCATCCAAGGTTTACTGCCTTGATTGCCACAAAAAGTTTGACATGAAGATACAGGGGGAAAAGGCGCCTTGAAAACGATATTTTCTGTGCCGAGGAGGAATGTGTTATGAAGAATAGTTTCAAACAAGCAAATGAAATAAAAATATCAGACTGGCTGGATAAAAAGGCGGCAGAAATATTTGATGTATCTCAAATTGTACTGCCTCATGACTTGTCGTATGACGAAGTCCCCGACGAAACCATCTATTTCGAGGAGATAAATCAGGACGGAATCCTCTCGACAGCGGATCATCCCTTTTCTACGGTAGAGCGCTTTGGCCATTGGTATTATTGTCGGGGTCGAAACAAGGGGACCGATATTCAATCGTCAGTATTGGAATGGAGGTTTTTTACAAAAGATAGAGATCTTGCCGTCAAAACAGCTAGATCACATATAGAATGAATTGTTTGGCGAAGCCGATCGAAGACGTCAAGGTTCTTCCCTGTTGGTGGCACGACCCTTCTTTCATCACCTAAAGGCACTATGAAAAAAATCAACCGGATCACGGGAATTATTCTGCTGCTGTTCATGGCCGTAGCCATTGCCGGGATGCTGGGGACCCTTGATTATGGGCCGGATACCGAGCCCTCAGCCAAACCGGCGAAGAATAACTCTCTTCGTCCGAAAGAACGCTTGGTGGATACGCGGCTCCTCCTGACGGCACGGCACCTGGCAGTCCTGGCCACGGCGCTGGAGGAGAAAGAGTTTGCTCACCAGGCCCTGCGACTGGCAGACCACGAACTGGATTTGGCCCTGGCCGATTCGATCCGCAGAGCCGTCGAGAATACTTCCGCACCAAGTTCTGAGCTCAAGGCCATCCTGTCGCTGAGAGACAAGAGGCAGGACGCAGTGGAAGGAGACCAGCAGCGTATCAAGGCGATCGAGAAGCAGTTGGCAAGCGCCAGGGAACAGAATCAGGATAGCCTCGAAGACCAGTTGGAAGTGGCCAAGGCCCAGCTCGAACTTAACAAGAATGAGTTGGAGGAAGCCCAGGACAGCCTGGATCGTGCCGGCGGGGATGTACAGGCCAAAATCCGCCGCTTGAAGGCCGCCTACGAGGACGCCCAAGGGGACCGCTCGTTGATCGCGGCCGGCAAAAGCGCACCCGTCTCACAGTTCTCTCCCGGCAGCCTGAGTGCTCGGATCTCGATGTGGTCGTGGCAGCAGTCCAAGCTGGCCCAGCTCCGCCAGGCTCACCGGGAAGCCCGGACCAAGATCGAACGCATGAGCAAGCGGCGGGACAGCTTATATCAGAAGATCAAGTTGGCCAAGGAAGAGCGGGAAACTGCCAAGAGCAAGGCCGCCAGCTTCGCCCGGGGGGACCTGAAAGGAGATGGAGATTCATCCAAGGAGATTTCCAAGGCCACCATCCAGACCCTGAAGCGTTTCATGAGCGACCAGCGGACCCTGGCCGACCTAGGCAAACGGCTCCAGTTCGTCAAGGACTTGGCAGATGTCTACGGTGGCTGGACGGCTGTGGTGGAAACACAACGGCGTTCGGCCCTGCACCAGATGCTCAAGTCCCTGACGGTTATCTCGTTGATCCTGGGAGTGATGTTCTTCGGAAAGCTGCTTGTCGAGCATTTGTTTGCCGGTGTGGCCAAGGCGCGGGGTATCCGCGCCGGTACCCTGAGAACTGTGGCTATCTTCGTGTTGCAGATCCTGGGCGTCCTGGTGATTCTCTTCGTGGTCTTCGGGGTGCCCAGCCAGATGACGACCATTCTCGGCCTCGCGGGCGCGGGCCTCACGGTCGCTCTGAAGGACTTCATAGTGGCCTTCTTCGGCTGGTTTGTGCTTATGGGCAAGAACGGCATCCGTGTGGGGGACTGGGTCGAGATCGATGGCGTGGCCGGCGAGGTCGTGGAGATCGACTTACTCCGCACTATCCTGTTGGAAACCGGCGGCCTGATCGATTCTGCACACCCCACGGGCCGACGGGTGGCTTTCGTGAACAGCTTCGCCATCGAGGGCCACTTCTTCAACTTCTCAACCTCGGGCCAGTGGATGTGGGATGAGCTGAAGGTGGCGGTTCCTTCCGGACAGGAGCTTTACCCCTTTATCGATGCCATCCAGAAACAGGTTGAGGAGGTGACCCAGGCCAACGCGAAGCTCGCCGAGCAGGAATGGCGCGGCACCTCAAAGCGCTATCGCGTCCAGTCATTTACGGCCGTGCCCCGGATCAGTGTCGTCCCCATTGCCAATGGTATTGAACTCCACGTAGGCTACATCACCCGAGCCTACGAAAGCCACGACACCCGCACCCGTCTCAACAAGTCCCTTGTGGACCTGATGCACGGTAAGCGGCCCGAGGAAGAATGATTTCAAATAAGTATGAAATTTACGAAACAAAAGTAGGGGGCAAATTTTGTAATTTGCCCCCCAGTGACAGCAGTTTAACTCTTGTTGCTTTGTTTGCTCATTGAATAATCGTACCATGGCCTGGAGTTGAAAGCTTCTTTTATAATCCTGCTCGCCGCCTCTACGTTGTAATGGGCTGTATTGAGGGTCAAATCATAATTGACCGGGTCGGTCAGATCGGCATGGAAGTAATTTTTTACAAAGGCCCGCCGATCCTTCTCTGTTTCCATTATTCTTTTTTCTGCCTCTTTAGACGTCACTTCATAGGCATGCATGACATTGCTTATTCGCACATCCATGGGCGCAACAATAAGCAGCCGGAGACATATCTCGCTGGACAGGAGATACCCGGCCCCCCTCCCGACGATTACTGCATGACCGTGCGCAGCTATGGCGCCGACAACCTTGGTTAGATGAAGAATAAATTCATCGGGCCAGAGATGGCGTTTTTTTTCAATTGCCCCGATCCAGTCATCCAGTATATCACGATCCCGTTCATCGAGGGTGGCAATAACGGCCTCACTCACATGGGCGCTTTTTGCGATCTCTTCCACAGTTTCGTTGTCAAAAAGATCGATGTTCAAATCCTCCGACAGCTGTTTCGCCAGGGTATTCGCACCGCTTCCCGGCAATCTTGAAATAGTAATGACTGGGCGGACGGGTTTTTTATATTTCTTTTTTTTATCCAACTGCCATTTTTTTACTTGCGCGGCGATGATTTGCTCCGCCAAAGCTCCCTGAGATTTAAATGTTTCCATAACTCCTCCTTGTAAATAGTATTATTTAAAGTTTTTACCCCTGAGCATCTTTTACAAACGCTTTCAGATCCACATGATCTCTAACCATTTTTTCTATCAGGTTGATTTTTTCGATATCCTCCTTGGTTGGAAGGGGCTCAATCCCATCGATCCGCTTTGCCGTTTCGTGTGTATCCGTAGAGACCAGCAGGAGGGGAATCCCCAAATTTTCAGCCTTTGAAATGATGACTGACGATGGCACAATATTGTTGGAAAGGATAACGGCGGCCACCTGGCTTTCAAGGGAGGTCAAGATCAAATCACTGCGGTCGCCGCTGATGATGACGACTTGATGATGATCCTGGAACAGCGGGCTCTTCATGGCCGCGTCGACACCCATGGAGCCCACGACAATGTTTTGAACCTGACGATTCAAGCCGGACTCGCCGGCCAGGACTTTTGCAAACATTCGATCCGCAAGAAACCCTGCGGAAAAATAGGTCAACTCAGGGATAATGGGAATGACGCCCAGCACCGGAACATCCATCTGACGGATCCTTGGTAAATAGATATCATTAAAATCGTCGATGTTGACGACCTTGTTGATGACAACCCCCATGAAAGAAAGACCATCCATCCGGATATACCTGGCAAGAAAGCTTACATCATCAATAATGGTATCCTCATCGCCACTGACTATAACCAGGAGGTTTCCCTCCAGGCTTCTGGCCAGGGAGATGGCGTCAAGGTTAACAGATGTACCGAAATAGATGTCTTTCCCCGCTTCCACAAATATTGAATCCTTATTCTTACTGACATGGCCCAAGGTTTCCAAGAGCTTTGCCTTTGTTGCTTCCTCGTCCAGGGAATAGAAAAGCTTGGAATGATGAAACCCGATGCTCATATCTTCAGGCGCCTCGTCGAGATCGAAGATATGGGCGATAAGGGCGGCGTCATAGTCCCAAAGTCGTTTCTTTTTGTAGATGAATCTCGCCCCAAATGGTTTCATGTAGCCGAGCTTATTGTTCAATGTCTTGGCAAGGCCGATAATCAGGCTTGTTTTTCCCGCACTTTCCCGCATGGATGTGATGACAAATTTATCCATTAAATTCACCTCTTTTCATTTTTTCTCAGGATGACTCGTATGTCCACCGCCTTCACTCCTTCTCCCTGCTCATAGACAACGAGGGGATTGATTTCGATGTCTGAAATCCCTTTGCAGTGGCGAATAATGCCTCCCAGCATCGTAACGACACTTACGACAGCGGCTACATCTTTTATTTTTTCCCCTCGTACCCCGAGGAGCAAGGGATAAGAACGGAGTTCTTTTATCATGCTCATAATGTCCCCCCTATCAACGGGGAGCGCCCGGAAAGAAACATCTTTCATGACTTCCACATAGATCCCGCCCAGGCCGACCATAATCGTGGGCCCGAAGATCCGATCAATCCTTGCCCCTACAATCAGTTCCGTTCCCGGCTTAACCATCTCTGAGATATCGACTCCTTCGATCAACGCGTGAGGAGCATATGCCTTGCAACTGCTCAGAATGGCCCCATAGGCCTCGACAACCTCACTCTCATTTTCCAGGTTCAGGGCAATCCCGCCGGCATCACTTTTGTGGATAATGTCCATGGAAACAACTTTCATAACCACGGGATAACCGATGGCGCCGGCCGCCTTAACGGTCCCCTTGATCGTCTGCGCCTGGATGCTTCTCGGAATGGTGATACCCGCTATATTCATAATTTTCTGGGCTTCATGGGCCAGGAGAAAGAACCGGCCCTTCTTTCTTGCATCAGATGCAATGGCCGTGATGGAAGCCGTATCCAGTGCGGCATCGGAAATTTTATCCCCATCAGAATGACTTCCCATAAATCCCTTATATCGATACATCGCCCCCAGCGATGAAGCCGTGTCATAAACATCATCGGAAACAGGGACGCCTCTTTTCCTCGCTGAAACCAGGTAATCCGCTGTCTTTTGCCCTCCGAAAAGAGTAAACACAATGAGCTTTCCCTTGGACTTGTATTTAAGGAAGGTCTTCTCGATGATGGTTCCAAGGTCCGCAGAAGGTGAAAGAGCCGATTCGCAATAGATGCCGAAAACAGTATGGATATTGTCATTGCCAAGGGCCGCATCAAAAGCTTTTGCATAGTCGGCCGCCGCCGCCTGACCCGTAATATCAATGGGATTTTTGGTGGATCCAAATGTAGGAATGACGGAAGAAAAAACACTTTTCAGGTTTTGAGGATCATCATAAAGACTAACACCATATTTTTCGCAGGCGTCCGTCGCCATCACGCCGGCCCCCCCGCCATTGGTTATTATAACTGTGTTTCCCCCCTTGGGAAGCGGGTTGCCAGCCAGGAGCATTGCCCAGTTAAAAGCCTCTTTGGTGCTTTCCGCCCGAAGAGCACCGCACTGGTGGATTACATCGTCAAAGACGGCATCCGAGCCGGCCAGCGAACCTGTATGGGATGCGGCCGCCCTGGCGCCTTTCTCGGAACGACCGGACTTGATAACGACCACCGGCTTTTTCAAGGTGGTATTTCTGACGGCCCGGATGAATTTCTCCCCATTCCGTATCCCTTCGATGTACATGAGTATGATACGGGTAGCCTCATGATCACAAAGATAGGTCAGAAGGTCAGACTCATCGATGTCCGACTTATTCCCGACGGAAACAATGGCAGATAAGCCAATATTTTCTACGGAGGCCTGACCGATCAGCGTCAGCCCGAGGGCGCCGCTTTGGGTAATCATGGCCAGATGACCAGACGGGATATCACCGGAGACGAAGGTGGCGTTTAAACTGACCTGTGAGGAATAGATGCCGAAGACGTTGGGGCCAAGAATCCGCATCCCTTTGGAGCGGGCGTAATCGGCGATCCTTTTTTCCTCTTCAAAATTACCGACCTCCGAAAACCCGGAGGTAATGATGACGCAATGTTTTACTTTTTTCTCAGCGCACTGGACGATTGTATCATAGACAAGCCCCGCAGGGAGGGTGATGCAAACCACATCAATGTTATCATCGACATCAAGGATGCTTCGGAAAACCGGCATTCCTTCGATTTTTCCACCACCCGGGTTCACAGGATAAATGGTTCCCCCATAGCCGCCGGCAATGACATTTTGCAGCACTGCGTGGCCAATTTTGCTTTTATCCCGGGAGGCGCCAATAATAGCCAACGATCGGGGTTCAAAAAGAGATCTCATGTTTTCGGCATCATGCTCCGTCATATTTATTCCTTGAAGGACATTGTCATTTCATAGATACCGGCGATATTATGCTTGACGATTTCGAACCCCCCGTTTTCAAACACGTGGAGCATGGGCTTGTTGTCCGCCAAGACGTCGGCAGTAAATCCCAGTATCCCCTGTCTCTTGGCAAGGTAAGTCATATATGCAAGCAGCTCTGTCCCAATACCTTTTTTATGATACTCATCTCTCACCGCAAACGCTACTTCTGCGGAATGCTTGCTCTCGTCAATAAAGTATCTTCCGACTCCTACGATTTCCTGGTTATCCTCATTGCCAACCATGGCAACAATCGCCATTTCTTTGGTGTAATCGATAACGACAAACTCCTGAAGCCGTTCATGGGGCATATCTTTACGAACGGAAATAAAGCGTCGGTACAAACTGTTATCAGAAAGAGAATAAACAAAATCCTTTAAAAGCGGTTCATCACTGATTTTGATAGGACGAAAGAATACCTTGAAACCAGCTTTGGTGGTCTTGTAAGACTCCAGTTCCCACGGGTACCTTCCTTTTTCACCGGGGATGAACGCCTGATCCTGATAGATTATCCCGGCTTTTTTTGCCTCTTCAACGAGCCAGGGTCTAAATTTGGGGTGTGCAATGGCAATCAAGTCCATTGCCCGCTCACGGATGCTTTTCCCGTGAATATAGGCAATGCCATACTCTGTGACGACATAATGGACGTCACCGCGAATCAATGTCGTCCCGGCCCCCTCTTTGAGCGTCGGCGTGATCCTTGAGATGCTTTCGCCCACGGCCGTTGCAGGAAGGGCAAGAATGGCCCTGCCGTTGCGGGACAGGAAGGCGCCGCGCATAAAGTCGGCTTGTCCGCCGATCCCGCTGTAAAGAATCTTCCCGATTGATTCTGCCGTAGCCTGCCCGGTAAGGTCGATTTCCAGCGCGCTGTTGATGGCCACCAAATTTTCATGCTGGGCAATCACCAGCGGGTTATTTGTATAGTCGATGGTCCTGAATTCAATATCCGGATTGTCATGGATAAATTCATACGTGTCTTTATGTCCCATGCAGAATGTCGCCACGGATTTCCCACGATTGATGGTTTTCTTTGTATTGTCGATGACACCTTTTTTCATTAGTTCAACAATACCGTCACTGAAGAGCTCCGTATGCAAACCAAGATGCTTTTTCCCGGAAAGGTTTTCAAGAATGGCATTGGTAACGGCCCCATATCCAATCTGGATCGTATCGCCGTCCTCGACAAGACGAGCAATATTGATCCCAATTTTATTGGTGATTTTCAAGTCTGACTCCGGGCTGTATTCCAGGAGCGGTTCATCATAAGGCAATAAAAAATCGATATCCTCCATGTGGACAAAAGAATCTCCATGGACGCGAGGCATTTGATTATTAATCTGGGCAACAACATAAGAGGCCTTTTGAACGGCAGCTTTTACGATGTCCAGACTGACGCCAAGGCTCAAATGGCCATGTTTGTCAGGCAGGGACGTTTGAATAAGAGCCACATCGATATTGACGAGACCCCTGTGAAACAAAGATGGCAACTGGGACAGGAGGATAGGCGTGTAATCCGCCTGTCCCGTGTTGATGGCATCTCTTGTCGTATCGCCGATGAAGAAAGAATTATGCCGAAAGTTTTGCTTGAATTTCTTTTCGGTATAAGGGGCTACACCGAGGGTCCGCACGTGAATGATTTCCGCGTCAAAAAAGGCATGGGGTTTTGACTCGATATAGCGGATCAGCCCCTGAACAAGATATTGCGGCTCCGCGCAAGCCGATCCGATAAATATTGTATTGCCGCGATGAATATGGCTGAAGATGACATCTTCCGACGCAAACTTCTCGGGATATTTCCCTTTCCATGACTCAAGTGAATTCGTTTCTATGCTCATATAAATCCGATCATGTGGTCATAAATGATTATTCTACCTTCAGGTGGTCCGCGCTATGGGCGACTCATAAGGGAACTTCACCGCCGTGATTACTAAAGATCATCGGCATGGTATCTGCAAGCGACTTGCCAATATCCGAAGGAAAATAAGAATGATGGGTTCGCCATTTGATAACAGGTGGTTAGGTAGGCAAGCGAGAACCACGGAAAAGTTTGAAAGGAATCGATTGGCCTCCATATATGGTGGAACCTCAGCATATTGAGGGCAAACAGGGCATTCCATATTTCTTGTCTGTTCATTGCTATTGATATAACACGCGGTTATCAAATGAAGAATCACAATGTTGGTTTTTCAATCGGCTGTTGGCAGGCCATTTGCTATTACCCCTTTGTCTTTGCCATCTATATTTATGATATCTGGCAGCCTCGAGTTGCTCTGACGAGTTACTATGAAAATATTCTATTGCCTGAGAATTATTACCTTAAATAAATTAATCCGAGCCAGGAAAGGGTTGCGGCATGTCAAAACCGGTCGACAGCAAACAAATAATTCCCGACTACCAGATGAAACTCGCCGAACTCAACAGGCGAATTATGCTGCTGGAAGAAATGTTGCTCAAAAAGGAGAAAACTCTGGAGGCGCTGCAAGATTCCGAGAAGCGCTACCGTAGGCTTTTTGAATCAGCCAAAGATGGTATCTTGATTCTCGATGCCGATACGGGCAAGGTGGTTGA
>DMAT01000110.1 GCA_003451635.1 Syntrophus sp. (in: bacteria)
AAAGAGGTTCCTGCCAGGCCGCCGCAGATAATCAGGCTCCGGACGAAAATATTGTCGTGAACGTAAACGAAATATACCAAGGCGGCGACAAAGGCCGCCGAAACGAAAACAATGACCTTCCCGTTCTCCTGCCGGTCCAGGAAGCGCATGACGCCGATATAGATAAAAAGGGTTCCGATGAAGATTGCCGAATTCTGGACGATGATGGCCGGCTGATGAAGGGAAGGGATGTCCCGGAGGAGCAAAAAAATAAACCCGACGGCTGCTGCGACGCTCCAAAGCAGCCACCATCCAACCCCTTGATATGTATTGTTTGTCTTGTATTGCAGCAAGAATGCTGCCACCTGGATCAAGTGGGTGATGCCCAGGATCAGGACCAGGGTGCGTATGTCAATGCCGCCCATAAATTACTCCCAATTTGCAAAAACCAGGCACTTTCTCTGTTTTTGGGCCGCAAGGCTCCGACTCCGTGGTCAGGCTTTCAACGATCAGGATACGGAGTTCTTTGACCACCGGCAGAACTTCAATGACAGCCGAATGGTTCATCGTTACACCTCAAATGATTTCATCACACTTTACAGTCCATTCTGCCCATACCACATCATATTCCGGCGCCGTTTTGAGCATGGTCAGCAGCTGACTTGTCCAGGCTTCCCTGTTCCATTCATACAGGTGTTTTGAGCGGAGGCGACTGACATCGGCCTGAATACCGCGAATTTGGCACTTCTGCTCAAACAGTTGACGAAGCTGACTTCGGTCGAAGACCTCTCCTTTATGGCAGGTGATATACCAGAGATCATATAAATCGCGAGGCCGGGGCCACTTCTCTTGTTGCTGGAGCAACGCACGCACCTTCTCGGCAACAATCTCGATCTTGCTGTAAGCGGCAAGCGAGAAGGGATTAATTTCGCTATAGGGCGGTTGCACCGGACGCGCTTCCGGCGAGATGAATAGCGGTTCTTCAAACGAAAGATGAACCTTTACCACAGGAAGCGACTGACGCCGAGGACCACCTCGTGAATATTCAATAGGAATCTCGACTTGAACGTTTTCTTCATCGGTACGTGGTTCCTTGCATCTCATCATGATCCCGGTCTTTTCACTGAGCACCCCCACCGCCTGCATGAGTACGTCGAGGGCCTGCCGGACATCGTCCCCCGTTCTAGTGCAAGAAAAATCGATGTCTTCTGAAAAACGATATCCCGGATAGTAGCAATGGCGCAAACAGGTTCCCCCTTTGAAAAACCACTGATTTTTCCGGTCCAGGATTTCGGATAGAGCAGAAAGAATCAAAAGGATGATGTAATCCTTCTCGGACTGGTCAAACCGCAATCCTTCTCTTGCCGCCGTTCGGTGGAGTTCTGCGGTCGTGATCATAGGTGGACCCTTGCATTGACCAGGAGACCCCATCGCCGGTTGTGCTTCCCCTGCGCAGGGAGCGTCGGATCGAGGCGGGGGTATCCCGTGGAAAGTTCCGTTAAACGACGTAGTCCCTCCGGGTTTCCGATTGCAAGCGTCTCTATAAGGAAGCCAAGCCGCTTCACGACGGCAGAGATTCCGATCCTGACAGCGTATTCATGAAGCCTTTTCTCGTCTATTCTTGGCCACGAGGCAGAAAGAGCCTGCGCAACAATCCCAACGCCCCCGACATATTCCGGCATGGCCAGCCCGTCGATAAGGGTTTTTTCAAGATCGGTGATCTTGAAGGGACTCTCGTTGATCCATTCCTTGCGCACGCCGAAGAACCGTTCCTGCCGGTGAGTAATGATCCGGTATGAGAGGCCGAGAGACTCCCTCGCCGGTCTGGCCACTTTGTGGTTGGTCGCAATGAAGATCTGTCGCGGAAGCTGTTCGGTAAGTCCGTGGTAGTTCATTGCGGAAAAGTATGAAATGGCGGCGGGTTCGACGAGTCTCATGGCAATCAGGAACTCGTGGATTTGGGGCGTTCGTTCCGTCCCGGAGGAGAGGGGAATCACAGCAAAAAGCCCCGGTTTGACCTGCTCGATCCATCCCTTTTTTTTCAGACGGGCAAGGAATTGACGGACGTACTTTTCTTGGTTTGGTGCAATGATTCGTCTTGCATCCTGTAAGGTAAAGATCCCCAGCGGACCGATCCGGGTCAGGAAGTCCGATTCCAGACGCCCCAGGGAGTCTTTTGTTATATTCTGGTTATCATTTGTCATTTCTACAGCCTACATTAGGTGGTCATCGTATAACATTGCCCCGCCGTTGTCAATCGCCAGCATTGTGTGCATAAGACCTCCCGTTATCTCTTCAGCCACTCTTCGATCTTTTTCAAGAAGCTCTCCGGGGAGATCGGTTTGGCATGGTTCATGGTTACACCTCTTTATCTAAGGTAAAATAAAATGTCGCGCCTCGCCCGACTTCTCCTTCCGCCCAGATCCGGCCGCCGTGGCGCTGGACGATGCGCTGGGCGATGGCCAGGCCCGCGCCCGTCCCCTCGAACTCCTTCGCACTGTGGAGGCGCTGGAAGACGCCGAAAAGCTTGCCCCCGTAGGCCATGTCGAATCCCGCGCCGTTGTCCCGGACGAAGTACACCACCGCCGGTTTTTCCTCTATGATTTCTGATGAAATGGGGTTTCTGCCGCCTTCCGATTCGCAGCCCACCTCGATGATGGACCGCTCCTTTTTCGCTGAAAACTCAACGGCATTGCCGATCAGGTTCACCCAGACCTGTCGGAGGAGCGGCGGGTCGCCGATGGCGCGGGGCAGGGGGGCGACGTGAAAATCGATCCCCTCCCGCTCCTCCGGGGTCGCCAGTTCAAGGAAGACCGACTGCGCCAGGGTCGCCATGTCCACGGTTGATCGCTGCATCTCCATCCGGCCGATCCGGGCGAAGGCCAGGAGATTATCGATCAGTTTTCCCATTTTCAGGCCGTTCTCGCTGATGACGGTGCAGAGCCGCCTGCCTTCTGCTTCGATACGGGACCCGAAGTCCTCCCGCAGGATCCGTGCATAGCCGTCCACGGCCCTAAGCGGCGATCGCAGATCGTGGGACACGGAATAGGTAAAGTCCTCCAGTTCCTTGTTTGATGCCTCCAACTGAGCGGTCCGCTCGCGGACGCGCTGTTCCAGCTGGGCGTTGAGCCTCCGGATCTCTTCCTCCGCCTGCTTGCGCTCGGTGATTTCCCGGTTCAGGTTTTCTATGGAGGTATAGGATTCCTTCAGGCTGGCGGCCATTTGATTACTTTCCCGGGCCAGCTCCGCCAGCTCGTCGTTCCCTTCAGCGGTGATGCGGTAATCCAGGTTGCCGCCGCCGATGATTTGCACCCCCTCATGAAGGGCGCTCAGGCGCTTCGCCGCGATTCTTCCTGTCAGGAATGAATTGACGACGATGGTCATACCGCCGCCCAGAACGAGAATGATGACCAGAAGGGCCCCTCTGTTCTGTGCCGCTCGCCAGGCCTTTCCCGCCGATTCAACCAGCTCGCTGATATTGTCCTGCAGGGCGTAGGCCTTTAGATATATCTGGGTGACCAGTTGCGACTCAGCTTCATCAAAAGCGAGTTTCTTGCCTGCGGCGTCCTTTGCCTGCCCTTGCCTTGCAAGTATCGTTGAGAGCAGGGATAAGGTGGCCGCGAAGTTCTGCTGCGCCTCCCGCAGGATGGCCTGATCCGCATCGCCCGTAAAATGTTCCCTTGCTGATTCCAGGAGGCTCCGCATGGTTTCGGACTGGGCCTGCCATTGCCCGAGCGCCCTTTCCTCCCGCCGGAGGAGATATTCGTCGCGCAACAAGATCCGCTCAGTGGCGACTTTGCCCATTTTATTTGCCAGGTTTACATTCAGTTCCGCCCTGCTGACCTCCCGGAAGGTCCAGGCCAGGGAAAGGGCCATGATGACGACCACGCCCAGAGCGAACCAAGTGTTGAGTTCCAGCCTTGTCCTGATCTTCATTACTTTTCTCCCTACCGGATGATCCGGACCGCCTCGGGCTTGACGGCCAGAAGTCCGTCCACATGGATGAAATCTAGATAGTTGGGTATATCCTTGCCCGTCGTCAACAGGTTTTTCATGGCCCACCGCGTCTGGTCTTCGAGGTTCACGAGGAGGGACTGGTCCAGGGTCACCCGTAAAGTGAAAATACCCCAGGTCTCATCAAGAAAGGTCTTGTCTGCCTTGATGAAATCGGCCACAAGACGACGTGATGCCTCGGGATGCTGTTTTACAAAGTTCTCAGCCTTGATCAGAGCCCGGAGGACTTTCTTGATTGCTTCCGGGTGCTTTTTGACGAAATCCTGCCCTGCGGCAACGCAGAAGTTCTCTGTATAAACCGCGTCATCGAAGAAAATCAGCCCTTTATCTCCTAGCGCCTTTTGCAGTTGTAACAGCGTGGGATTCCATGTCGAAACAGCGTCCACCCTTCCCGAGGCGAGGGCGGCGGCCATTTCGTCGGGCTTCAAGTCGATGATCGTGACCTGTTTTCTTGCTATGCCATGGACCAGGAAGAATGAATTCGCAAAGAAATCTCCCGTTGTTCCAACGGTAAGACCGATTTTTTTTCCTTTGAGATCCGATGGCTTCATAATGCCCCGGTCCTGCCGGACAATAATTGCTTCATTCCTGTTTGACGTCTGAATCGTGGCAAGAACGGAGATCTTCTTGCCGTCCATGACGGCAAATACGATGGGGGTATCTCCCGCGGTCGCCAGGTCCGCTTTGCCGTTAATCACGGACGCGAGCGCCGGTTTCCCGAAGGCGTGGGGCTGCGGCGTCGCATCTAGTCCCTCCTCC
The DNA here is from genome assembly GCA_003451635.1 of Syntrophus sp. (in: bacteria). GTDB lineage: Bacteria > Desulfobacterota > Syntrophia > Syntrophales > UBA8958 > UBA8958. The sequence goes on from DMAT01000110.1 coordinate 4,753, forward strand.
GTAAAATAACCATTAGCAAAGGCTAGATACATGAGCATGGCGTTGGACGCAGTTGAATACGCGATGGTGATCTTCTCCGGTGGGCCGGTCTGTTGCGGCGGTGTCTCTTGACGGCAGGCGTTTCCGGCCAGGATGACGGCCGCCAATAGGGCGATGGCCAGGGATGCAAAGCTAAACGGCGTTTTGGCATGACTCATGAGATTTCCTCCATAGCCTTTTACACCCTTCTCGTCCTCAATTGATTATTTGACCGGCGGCTGGTTTACCAGGAGCCAGTAGAATCCCAGGTTGCCCACCGCCTCCAGAAAGGCGTCGAACCCTGCGGGTTTCACCACGTAGCTGTTGGCGCCCAGGGCATAGGCCGTCTGGATGTCCGGTGTCTCCTGCGAGGAGGACACGACCGCCACCGGGATGGCGCGGGTCCGTTCGTCCAACTTGAGCGCCTTGAGGACCTCCAGGCCGTCCATCTTCGGAAGCTTGAGATCCAGAAGGATCAACTTCGGGAGCTTTGAAAAATCCCTTCCCCCATGGGCGCCACGGCAGAAGATGAAGTCCAGGGCCTCCGCCCCGTCCTCCACCACATGCAAAGGATTGTTGATATTGCGCCTCCGGAGCCCGCGGATCGTCAGCTCCGCGTCCTGGGGGTTGTCCTCCACGAGCAGGATGTCAATAACGTCCAAACGGTTCATGGTTACATCTCCTTCTTGTCTATGATGCCGGCGTCTGCCCCGGATCATGTCCGGGGCGGGTTTTCATCCGTGATCATCTCGGTGCGGTCAAGCTCTCTCCTCACGGCCAGTCCCAGCTTTTCTTTGATATAGGGCTTTCTCACGTAGGCCCCCGCGCCGAGGCCGCGGGCGGCACGCACCCGATCGGACTCCGAAAAACCGCTGACGATGATCGCCTTCTGTTGCGGACGGATCGCCAGCACGCCCCGGTAGGTGTCCAGTCCGTCCATGCCGGGGTCCATGATCATGTCCAGGATTATTAGCTCTACCTTGTGCGTTCTCATGTAAGCCACGGCTTCTTCACCACTGGAAACGCCTGCGGCATTGTAATTCAGCGTCATGAGCATATCTAACGCCAGGTCGCGCTGTTCTTTTACATCATCCACCACCAGAATTGCTTCGCCCTTTCCCATGTATTCGGCAATGGGCGCGGCAACGCCCTCGGCAGTAGTTTCTTCCCTTGTCACGGGAAAATAGAGGGTGAAGGCGCTTCCCTCTCCGGCTTCAGTTTCCACGTTTATATAGCCGTGATGATCCTTCACCGTACCCCATACCACCGCCAGCCCCAGGCCGGTGCCGCTTCTCCCCATGATCTTTTTTGTATAGAAGGGCTCAAAGATACGCTTCAGATCGGTCGGGTGGATGCCTTCCCCCGTATCGGCCACGGAAAGGACGACATAGTCCCCCTCCCGGATCTGGTCATAACCATGAATAGGCTTGTCCAGATACTGATTGGTCGTTTTGACGGTTACGAGGCCGCCCTTGGCCATGGCCTCGCTCGCATTGGCAAGGAGATTATATAGCGTCTTGGCGAGATGGATGGAAGAGCCGGAGATGTTCAAGAGGTCGGCATTAAGATCGGTTTTAATCTTTAAAGCGGGATTGTAAAAGGATAAGTTTGTCCACTCCGGCGACTGTTGGCAATCGACGATGATCTTGTTCAGATTAAGGACTTTTCTGCCCGGGACTCCTCTTCTGGCCAGGGTCAGCAGATCGTCCACGATCGCGGCGGCCTTCAGGCCTCCGTTCATGACATTTTCGAGACCGCGCCTGAGGGGGCTTGATTTATCCACGCCGTCAAGGAGGAGTTCCCCATAGCCGACGATAACGCCCAGGACATTGTTGAGATCGTGGGCGACGCCGCCGGCCAGAGTTCCCAGGGCCTCCATCTTCTCCGCCCGCTGCAAACGTTCCTCCAGGCCCCGCCTCTCCTCTTCCGCCCGCTTGCGCTCGCTGACGTCACTCAGAAAATTCAGAGTTGCCGGCTTTCCCTTCCATTGGATCAAGACTACGTTCAGTTCCACCCATCTGGTGTCCCCGTCTCTATGGCTAATTCGAAAGGAATAGCGTTGAGAAATATCCTCCCCCCTCATCCGCCGGTTATGCCGATCCATAATCATGTCCCGGTCCTCGGGGTGAATGAACTCGCTAAATGGCCTTGCCGTGAGTTCCCCGGCGGCATAACCGGTCATGGCGGCGGTCATCGGATTGAGGAATACCAGTTTCCCCTCCTGGACCACAAAAATGGCCTCGTTGGCATTATCAAATAGATTGCGGTAGCTCTCCTCGCTCTCCCGGAGCGCCTCCTCTGCCTCCTTGCGTTGGCGTCTTGATTCCGTCTCCTCCAATTCCCGCTCAATGGCGGCAGGAAGACGCAGCAGGTTGCCTTTCATGAGGTAGTCCCGGGCGCCCAGGCGCATGCATTCCACTGCCGTCTCCTCGCCGATGGCCCCCGAAACGATGATGAGAGGAGTGTCGATGCGGCTTTCCTTCAACAGGGCGATGGCGGCAAGACCGTTGAATTTGGGCAACTGGTAATCGCAGAGAATGACGTCCCACCGTCCCTTCCGAAGGGCCTCTTCCATGGCCCCGGCATCTTCCACCCGTTCATATGCCGGATCGTAGCCGCCCTTCTTGAGGGCATGGATCGCCAACAGGGCATCGTCTTCCGAGTCTTCGACAATTAATACCCCTAGGGGCGTTCTCATCTCTTTACCCCTCACTTTTCCTTTTTGTGGGAGGAGGTTCATTCCAGACCAGCCAGTAAAGGCCGAGAGACTTGATGGCTTCTGTAAACTGTTCAAAATCGACGGGCTTGCGAATATAACTGTTAGCCCCCAGATTGTATCCGTTGATCACGTCCTGTTGCTCGGCCGAGGATGTGAGAATGACCACGGGAAGCAATTTGGTGAACTCATTTTGACGGATAACTTTCAGAACCTCGAGGCCATCAATCTTAGGCAGTTTCAGATCCAAAAGGACAACGACGGGTATAACCGTTATATCCCGGCCGGCATACATCCCCGTCCCATGGAGGTAAGCCAGGGCCTCCGCACCGTCTTTGGCCACGATAACCTCATTGGAGATATGATTCTTCCTGAACGCTCGAATCGTCAGCTCCACATCATCAGGATTGTCCTCTGCCAGCAGAATTACTTTGTCTTTCATGGTTCTCTTCCCCCCTTATCCAAAATGTTTTAACGCCTTTAATTTTAACGCCTCGTGAAACATTTGTGAAATAAAACGAAAGAGCTTACGACCTATGACGGCAATGTAAAGTAAAACGTCGCCCCTTTCCCGACCTCTCCCTCCGCCCAGACCCGGCCGCCGTGGCGGCTGATGATCCGCTGGACCGTCGCCAGGCCGATTCCCGTCCCGGCGAATTCCTCCGTGGTATGGAGGCGCTGAAAGGCGCCGAACAGCTTGTCCACATAAGCCATGTCAAACCCCGCACCGTTGTCCCGGACATAATAGATGGTTTCTCCATCCTTAACGGCGGAACCGAATTCGATCCGGGGCCGGGCCTCTTTCCCGGTGAATTTCCAGGCATTGTCCAGCAGGTTCCGCAGCGCGATCTGCAACAAGTAGGGGTCACCCGGTACCATGATCCCATCCTGGACGGTAATATCGACGATCCGGTCGGGGCTGTTCTCCTGTGTAGTCTGAAGGATCGCCCTGACCATATCACTCAGATCAGCCGCTTCACATTGCAACTCGGACCGGCTCACCCGCGAGAGCTTCAGCAGGTCGTCGATCAGCCATCCCATGCGCTGTGCCGCCTTGCGGACGCGCTCCAGATAATTCTTCCCTGTTTCATCAAGTTTCTCCCGGTACTCTTCCAGCAGGGCCTGGCTAAAGCCGTCGATGCTCCGGAGAGGCGCCCGCAGGTCGTGAGAGACGGAATAACTGAAGGCCTCGATCTCCTTGTTCACCGCCTCGAGTCGGACGGTGCGGTCGAAGACGCGCTGTTCAAGCTCTTGGTTCAATTTGAGGATTTCTTCTTCCGCGAGTTTGCGCTCGGTGATGTCCACCGCCATGCCCTCCACGCAGACCAGCTTGCCTGTTTCATCTTTGACGGCCCGGGCATTCAGGGACAACCAGATGGCGCATCCATCCCTCCGACGGTACTGGACCTCATAAGACGAGAGAAAACCGTCCGCGGTGATGCGGCGCATGATTTCCGTGCGGTCCTCCGGATTAACATATAGCTGATTCTTGATGTCCGTGATGCCGGCCAGCAGCTCATCGGCGGAGTCGTATCCGAATATCCGGGCAATAGCCGGATTGGCTGAGATGAAGCGCCCCTCGGGGGTGGCCTGGTAGATTCCTTCCAAGGCGTTTTCGAAAAGCTTCCGGTACCTGTCCTCGCTCTCCCGCAGGGCCTCCTCCGCCTGCTTGCGTTCCGTAATGTCGTAGGCTGAGGAAAGGGCTCCCCCAACATTTCCCTTTTCATCCTTGAGCACCCGGCACCACCAGGCGAGGAGCCGCTTTTGGCCATCTCTGCGACGCTGCCAGCTTTCCAGGTAGATCGTGTCTTCAGCGCCGCTGAAGAGCGGATTTACTGTGTAATAGGTATCTTGTTCGCCTTCAAAGTAGAAAGAAGCCTCTTTGCCGATCACATCTTCTCCAAAGAAATCAATTCCCACAGAATTCGCCCAGGTGTAAACCTTGTTTACGTCAACTTCCATGATGATTTCCGGAGCGGCGGCCAGGATGGCTTCCTGGCGCGTGGACAGGACTCTCAGCTTTTCATCCCCTTGCTGAAGCTTTATCTCCGCTTGGAGGAGGGCCGCTTCTTTCCTGAGCAGTAAAAATTTTCTTTGATAAACCAGAAAAGAAACCATCATGAGGAACAAGAGGAGGGAAATGACCCCTATTTCAACAAAATATCTGAGAGCGGAACGAAAAATCTGTCCCTTGGTTCTCTCAATGGCGACCGACCATCCGATATTCCCCACGGGAACGACGGTAAGATAAATGTTTCCCCGATCTTGCTGGGGATCGAAAATCTCAATCTGCTGTTTTTTACCCTTCAGCGCCGCTTCAACAATCGGGAAGTGTCGATAAGTCGAGGGCTTTTCAGTATAAGCGACTGCGCTGCCGTAAAGGATATGCCCCTCCCGGTCGATCACGTTTACGGCCGTATAGGGGCTGAAAAGCACCCGTTCGATGGTGTCATCAATATAACTAAGCCGTTGGGAGGTTACGAGTATCCCGATGGGCCTTTCCTTTTCATCGATGATGGGGACGCAGACGGCCGCCGCCAGCGGCTTATCACCGACAATCATTTTAAAGACATTGGAGGTGTAAGGCTTCCAGTGGGTACTTGTCCCTTTGTACCAGTCGCGACAGGACATGTCCTTCCCGATGGCCTCGGGAAGCACCGGGAAATTCGCCCAGAGAATGCCGCGGGTGTCGGTGACGAAGGTCAGGTCGATGTCGGCATTCCTTTTAAGGTCGGCCAGATGCCGGTGAACGCCCTTAATGTCTTTATTCTTCACGGCATTGATAAACAGGGGCCGGTGGGCATAGGACTGGAGAATTCCCGTGGTTGCTTTGTTTTGTGCCAGGATGAGGTCGTTGAGGAGATTTGCCGTCGTCTTGTCATTAGCCAGGGCATTGTGCCTGGTGGTTTCAAAGTGTCGCCAGCCCAGAAAAAGGGCGATTCCAAAGATTAAAATGAATAAGAAGACAGCGGCAAGGATGATTGAATAAGGCTTGGCAACCCAATCGGTTGGCTGCCCGTCGCCGGCGTGATGAAAAGCAGGGTGGGGAGGTGGGGCGTGCGTTTTCATGATCGTAATCCCCTCATTGGTCAACTTCTGTGGATGACATGCCGTTCGGCATGACTTACACATCAACGCAAATAATTACGGGGTATTATACCGCAAATTGACGAATATGCAAGAGAATGTCCCCAGAAATATGCTCTGACAAAATTGCGCGGCATTTCTGTAGATCAACGAGGGGTAATCTGGGGAGAACATGCTAATTATGCAACCGAATTCCTAATGGGCAGGCCTATTGACCGGCGAGGAAATCGGCAATGGCCTCGTCCCGCCCGGCATGGGGATAAAAGACGATGGAATAATGGTTGGTTCCCGCAACGTCAAAAAGACGGGCTCGGAGTATCCGGCCGGTCATGCGTCCTGCCGTTTCCATCGGCAGGACGAGGTCTTCCTTGATGAAGAGGCCTTCCGTTGCCCGCATAATCAGGGTGGGGCAGGCGACTTGCGAGTATAGAGAGGCGATGTCGGCCTTGGCCAGATTTTCCGACTCTTCCAGGATACATGCGGGGTTGATTCGGGAGCGGACGCCGCCGTCCACCGCGATTATTTCATAGCGAAAGTAATTTTCCAGGGTTTCCGTCCAGGGCTGGAAAAGGGGCGAATTCTTCAGCGGGGCTGTGTATTCCTCAAAGGAAGGAAAGACTTTGCCGAGGCGGGCCAGGGCGGGTTTGATGGCCTGATTTACCAGTTCCCAGTGCTC
>DMAT01000244.1 GCA_003451635.1 Syntrophus sp. (in: bacteria)
AGGGTGCCGATGGCCTCCATTTTCTGAGCCTGTCGCAACTGCGCTTCCGTCATGGCCAGCTTCCCCTCGATGAGGGCGTTTTCTTTCGACAACCTGCGGGTGTTCAGAATGTTTTGGATCCGCTTGATTAGTTCATCGAAATCAAAGGGCTTGCAGAGGTAATCATCGGCTCCCCCTTTCAGGGCGGCCACGGCGTATTCGGCGGAGCCCTGGGCGGTCATGATGATGACCTGCACATCGGGGAAATTCTCCTTTATCCGCGACAGGACGGTAAAACCATCCATCTCGGGCATCATCAGATCAAGAAGGACTAAATCACCGCCCTGATCCTGGATGTGGGAAAGTGCTTTCCGGCCATCGGTGAAGCATTGAACGTTATAACCGCGGCTGCTCAAGAGAGTGTCCAGGCTTTCGCACATACGAATCTCATCGTCCACAACCAGAATTCGCTGCTTGTCCATTTTTCTTTAGGTCCCCCCTTTAGAAAAGTTTGCCAACTTATGTCTTTACCGGCAGGGTAAGGACAAAGACTGCTCCTTTGCCCGGTGCGCTGTCGCAGGTCACAGTTCCCCCCTGGTCCCTCATGATTTGATAGACAACGGAAAGGCCGATACCGGAATGCCCTTCCCCTTTTGTGCTCACGCTGGGTTCAAAGATCTTTGTCAGAAGGTCCGGGTCGATGCCCGGACCGTCGTCGCGAATTGTGATCCGGATCTCCCGTTTTTCGCTTGCCTGCTTCATGGCGCCGTTGCCCGCTCCTATCATCGGGATGCTTGCCGTCTCTATAAAAATATTACCTCCCTTTTCCATCGCTTCGACGGCGTTCTTGACGAGATTGATAAGTATCTGTTTCATGCCGTCTTTGTCTATCCTTGTTTTCGGCAGGTCGGGTTCCAGTTGGAGATGAAAATTGATCCCCCACTGCGTTGCTGCTGCACCGACGATCATCTTGGTTATGTTGGAAATGAGGTTGTTGAGATCGACGGGTGTCTTTACCCGTACTTTTGATTTCTCCGTATCGGAAAGCTCCGGAAGAATGCGGGTAATGCGATCGATCTCCTCGTGGATGATCTGGATCTCTTTTTGAACGCCGTTGTTTTCGCCAAGCTTTGCAGCAATAATCTGGAGAAAGTTTTTAATAATGCCTAGGGGGTTGTTGATTTCATGAGCTACCCGGCGGGTCAGTGCCATCGCCGCCGCCATTCTTTCCGATTGCACCTTCCGGGCATGATCCCGCTTCAGGTGATCGGCATGCAAGGCCGCCGCGACAACATTCGTGAAAAGCTTTAACAGGGGGAGTCGCTTTTTCAGGCAAACCGCTTCTTCTTCATCGAGACCAACGGCCACAATGCCCACCTTCTCCGAACGGGTGATCAAAGGGGCGCAGATCAACCCTTTCTTGCCCAGACGCCGGGCAAGCTGATCATCTACGATTGCCCTCACGCCGTATTCCTGATCGAGAGAAGAGAGGATCAATCCCTCCCAGAGACATCTTACGGAAATCCCCACTTTCTGTTCCATGGACAGGGTAAGGTTGTCTGCACAGGGGTCACCGTAGTTGACAAGGGCCTGGCGGTCGCTGTCATAAAGAAACAGGAGGACCTCCGGAGCGTCGAAGAGGACCCGGAGACCTTCATGGATTGCTTGAAACATGCCTTCTTCATCAGCCGCCTCCGTCAGACTCTTCAGGGGGCCGAAAAGCATGGCCATATCTTCAACATCGCTCATCAGCTCGCGGGTTTTTACGCCATCATCGTCTTCGCTGGGCGGCAGATGGTCTTTTGTTCCGATGTCGATACCCAGGGATTGGGCCATGGTCTCCATCTCTTCCTCAGCCTGAACGATCAGCTCCGAAGTTTCATCGCGACTGAAGGAAAAGAAACCCATGACGTCTTCACACCGTACACCTCTGGATTCGGTCATTTCCGCCAGGATATTGGCGGCATAGACGATCTTGACCAAGGGGAATGCGGTGGCGATCCGCCCCGCAGGTTCATGGTGATAAAGAACAGCGTCTACGGTTAAGGAATCGAGATTCCATTGACTCAATAGCCAGGCGCCCACTTCCGTATGAGGGGCCCCGATTTTTCTTTCCTCGTCGAGAAGATGCTTTGATTCATGAGATGCGGAAGCGTTATCGAGAACCTTGGCATATAATTCGGGGAAATTGGCACTTAGGACCAGCCGGCCTATGTCGTGGATCATGCCGGCGAAAAAGGCCTGTTCTGTTTCCCCGTATCCTGTTTTTAAGGCAATCATCCGGGCCAGGATGGCGGAGAGAAGGGAATGGCGCCAGAATCGCTTCAGATGGATGGCGTTGTGGCCGTGGTTACTGCTGAATACCTGATGAACAGCGGCGCTGAAGACAATATTCTTAAAGGTGTTCCGTCCCATCCGGAGCAGGGCCTGATCGATATGGGATATCTTTTCCTGATTTCGGTAATAAGATGAATTGGCAAGATGCAACACCCTGCTTGTCAAGCCGGCGTCTGTTGCCAGAATACGGGACAGCTCCTGAAAGCTGATATTATCATCACCGCAGATATCAACAAGACGGATCAAGATATGAGGCAGAGTCGGCAGTCGTTTAAACGCCTTTAAGTGAGCGAGAAAATTCTGAAACCGTTCATCCATTAACAGCCGCCCCATTCAGATGACATATAAGTGCGTGGACTCGTAATGTAAATCACTCTACTTGTCAACAAAATAATAATGTCAAGACGAAATAATGCTTAGAAAGGGGCCTTAAATTGTAATTGTTGTCCTGTTACAACATCGCTAAGCTCAGATTATTTTTTAAGAAAGCGTCAATAATTAGCCCTTAATGTTTTCTATTTCTGATAGCATTCCAGCTCATTATACCTTTCAGGCAGCGCCTCCGGAGATGGGAGCCATGGAAAGGCGACTAAAACCACGGGGGACGCTCCCGGATAATAGGTCCTGCCGACGTGATACAGGTGGGACGTTTTGTCTTGACAATTACAACCGGATATGATTAGTGTCGCGCCTTCGCATGGTAATTTACTTCACTGAGGCTTGAAAAGATGAAAAAGACACTAAAGACCATAAGCAATACAAGCAGGAAAAGAACCCATGGCTTCCTCGTCCGCATGGCTACGAAAAACGGCAGGCTCGTCCTTAACCGTCGGCGGGCAAAAGGAAGAAAAAGACTGGCTGTTTAGCCTTGCCAAAAGACAGGTCTGTGCGCCCCGGCGCACTTGTATCTGCGTATCACATGGAAAATTCAACCTTTGGCAAACTGGAAAGGGTACACAAAAGACGGGATTATTTGACGGTCTATCAACAGGGGGTTCGCACACATTCAGAGCATTTCACCTGTATCGTATGCCCGAACCCGGCAGGCGTCAGACGGCTGGGGATCACCATTATAAAAAAGGTGGGGAACGCCGTCACCAGAAACAGGATCAAACGTCTCATTCGGGAATTTTACCGTATGCATAAGCCGAAGTTGCCGGCTTCTCTTGATATCGTGATCATGGTGAAGGTCCGCAAAGCGTTGCCGACAAATCACGAGG
>DMAT01000413.1 GCA_003451635.1 Syntrophus sp. (in: bacteria)
CCGGAATCTGATCCGTTGAGAATATACGTCTCATAAGCCTTCAAAAACAGGCCGAACGTATAGATAGAGCTTCCCAGACGTTGATACAGTTCACAGGCTGCGGTCAGGTTCTCGTCGCCGCCGATATACAGGGGGCTTTTTCCATCCCCCGCAGTCGATTCATCGCCGTTCCAACCTTCGGGGGCATAGGTCATGGGGTAATCCACGCGGTTCCCTTCGCCGGTAGAGGTCAGGGCGCACAGCATGGGCCGGTTCTGGAACATAAACGGGAACGTATAGGCAAGATTCAGCTCCCGGGGGGCGGGTACGGCTTCGATCTTGTCGATCCAAACATTGGCGGAGAGTGTGGCGGAAAAGGTCAGGCGGTACCGCCAGAAGGTATTTCCAAAGGCGGTTTTTTGAAACTCCTGACCTGCAGCGGGGGGCGTCCAGGAAATGTACCCGGATTGGGCGAGAGTCTTGCCGGTGGCGGCGGTGAGGTCAACCTGGCCGTCCGGGGGGGCATACTCGGCCCCGTTCCAGTAATGGGGCGTGAGGACCGCGGCGTTGGTATTCACCTTTCCCGTTTCGCGTTCGTACATGGTGATCTTGAAGGCGCAGGCGCGTTCTGATACGCCGATATCGATATATTCCGTGGCGGTAAGACCGCCGATGGATGCCACATAGGCGGCGTCTCCCGTGACGCCTTCGGCGGTCTCCTCGATGACGTTCATGGTGTCGTTGATCCAGGTGCTGCCGACATAATGCCGGCAATCGACGACGGGACGGAGGACGCCGTCCCAGAGATCGCGGACCGGTTGAATGGGGGCGTCCACCGTAACCTTGTAGACGTCGAAGGAACCTTCGGACAGCTCGAATTGATAGACGTAAAAAAGTTTTCCTTCCAGCAACTTGGGCTTGGCGGAGTTTACCGTGGAGGCAAAAGATACTTTTCCGCCGCTTACGGTCATGCCGTTGGTGGTGTCTGTAATAGTGAGGGGGGACCAGGCGACGCCGTTCCATTCCTTGCCCGTAATGACGGCGCCGGTAATGCTGTTGACCGTGGCCAGGTAATACTTTTTTGACTGGATCGGACGGCGGGTAAAGACGACCCATACAAGCGCCTTTGTCCGGTAAGGGGTGTCGGGCGGGACAAAATCGGCGCTCCAGCGGTTGATATGGGAGATGCGCCCCTCGGCGAAGTAGCAGCCAGGGGACTCCGTCCAGGATGCGGCGCCCCGCTGGGTGCGGCCGGTGCGGTAAGGGGCGGTCAAAGCGGGAAAGACGGCTCCGCCCGTCGAGGCGGCCTCCAGATTCCCATTGACTGACAGGAAGAGGTCGCTGCCGCTGCCCATGGCTACGACGTGGTTAAATCCGGCCTCGAAGTTGGCATTCACATAGCCCGACTTCTCGACGCCCCCGACCATGCAGCTCAGGCGGTAACCGACGGCGGAGAGGAAATAGACGCACCAGTAATTGGCGGCGTCGTGGTAGCGGCCCATGACGGACAGGGCCTCGGCGACGACGGCGGTGACAGTTCCAGTGGTCAGAACCTCAGCGGCTGCTAAGGTAATCGTTGTTTTGCCCGTCCCGGAATTATAGGCCACGCTCCCGATCGTGAACGGGCCGGGGTTGGCCGGGGAGGTTGTGCCGATAGTGCGACCGGCGGCGAGCCAGGCGAGGGCCGTCTGGTCGCCGCTTACGACGATGGTGTCGGCGGAGCCGCCATTGTCATTGAATTCCACTGTGGCTCTTGCCAGGGCATTTGTGATCGACGGTAAATAGTGATGATGTTCGTAGGTGATCTTGTTCGAGGCCGGGGCGTCCCAATCGGCATGATCGGCATAGTAGATGCCGTCGCCGACGGCGGGGGTGTACAGGGAGCCGGGGCCGAATTTGGCATGGGCGGCGGAGATGTCCGCCGTTCCCTCTTTGGTGGCATTGCCGTGGGCGGCGGCGGAATAATCCGTAATGGCGTCTCCGGGGGCGCCGCTCATGGGGCAAAGCAGTTTTGTGTACGTGTCGGCGCCGTTGCCGATGCTGGCGATGTTCCCGGACGTTTGCAGGTCGTTGGTGACGGCATCCGTGTAGTCTATGGGATTGGTCAGGGCGTCCGTCATGGGAGAATCGCTGATCATGAAGGCGGCGGGATACATCTCGTCTCCGGCGTAGACCAGGGTTTCTTTCCCGTTGCAGTAGGCGATATGGTTTCCGGGCCACTTGTGGAAGCGGCCGAGGCCGGCGCCGGCGGCGTCGACATGGAGGGGTGTAGCCTCGAAATCACGGGGGTTGGGGACGTCTTCCGCGGCCACGGAGCCGATCTGCTGGAGGATGGCCGAGGCGGTTCCCGCGGCGTTTATGGCCTGGAGCAGTACGTAGGATAGTTTTGCATGGCGCGGACGGATCTGTATGCCGGAACGGGGCCGGGAGTAAGTGGCGGAAATGGCGGATGTCGTTATTTTGGTGTAGCCGAGGCTACCCTCCAGGCCATTGGGGCCGGGGACCAGATTGGCCAGGGCGGAAAAATTCTTCCCCCCCACAAGGAGCGGATCTGTGGAGGGAATCCACGCCCCGCGAAAATCGAAAGATTTTACCGGTCTTTTGGTCCCTTCGGTGGCCATTATTACATCCTTTCCCGCCGGCGCGACGGCACTTCCTGGAGTTTCTGGCGGCCTTGCTCAATCTTGAACCTGGTAATTTCGTCCACGAAATGACCTCCCAGGGCTTTCGACTCAATATATTGCGTCTTATCCATCTTGAAGATGGCGGCGCCGCCGGAAGCAATAGCCCGGCAGGTTCGGGGCGGGAATGACCAGGTGTCGAAATCGGAAAATACCGGCGTCGGCATACAGACATAGGATACGTGCATGACGTGTCCCGCGGTGGCCGAAGGGGCATCGAGGATGAGTTCCTTCTCGGCGGACGGCTGAATGGTGTACATGTCGGAGACAGCCCAGCCGTTGTTTCCGGCCGTACCGTCGAACAGGGCGGTGTAGAGCCGGGTGGCGTCGATGACGGATAGGACGTAGCCCATGGCGCCCGTCGTGGCGTTGTAAACGACATCCCGGGGATAGGCGCGGTGCGTCGTGAGGAAATTGCGGGTGCTGTCCGTCAGGATGGACTTGCTGTTCACTACGGCGCCCGCGGCGGTGGCGGAGCCCGTAATCGCGGCGGTGGCGGTCCCTTTGTCCATGATGGCAAAGCGGTTGGGGATCTCCTGGGCGGTGGTAAGATTGTCCCGATAGATCCGCTCGTAGGGTGTCAGGGGGGGAAAAGAATAGTTAATCCCATCGGTATAGCGGATGAAGAAACTCCCCTTGGATGATTTCATCCAGAGGTCGATGAAATCCGGGGGGAGGTCATATCGTTGCACACCGACGACGGTTGTCAGATAGTCATCGTCATGGAGTGTCCGCGTTTCCCGGCAGAAGATGGCGGCGGCCATATCCAGGGCCTCGTAAATACGGCGCTGGGAGGCGTAATCATCCGACACATCCTTCACGTCAATGAAATCAAGGAACTGCCTGGTGAGCATCTTGCCGTTCATTGCTTATTTCCCCATCTTCTTACGTGAAGCGTTTGCGGCCTTAAGGGCGGATTCCATCGACTTTTCGAAACTGTTCATTTTTGCCATGGTGAACATCCTCCTTTTTAAATAACCGGACGATCCGGCCAGACAGGGTTATTGGGATCGATGGTCTCCGGCAAATCTCGCAGGGCTTGTTTGTACTCTGACCATGCGGCCTTATCGTCTGCTGACATTTGGCTCCATCGTTCGGCGTTGCAGTATTTCAGGTCCGTCTCATCGAGACGTCGATCACGTTCGATACGGATCATTGACAACTTTTGTTCCAGATTTACTTTCCACTTTTCACCGTCCCATATAGGACAGGCGCAGTCCGGCGCTTTGATTGTATATTCGTCGGGAATCTGTCCCAGGTCCTCAATAATGCAAGGCAAAGCATTAGTTTTGCTGTAAACTTCAGTTCCACGAAAGTCTTCCATGTACAGCCAAGCCCCGTTAATAAAACACACCGCATAACCATCTTTTGCGGCTAAAGGCTCATCAATTGTTTCGCAGGAAGTTGATCCGGGAGGAAAATATACAGATCGCCCCTCGATTTGAGAAGTGAGAGGGTCAAGTTGAGCAAATCGGTTGCCTCTTATCTCTCCCGTTTTCTCATCGTAAGAATATATCTTCGGTGCATCCATAAAATCCTCCTTAATAAGCCCTTATAAAAAGGCCGACATTCAGGTTGATCATTCTGGTTTCGTTGCCGCCCACTGAGGGGGCATTTTCATATGCGTAATAATAACCGGCAGAATTGGTAATTCCGTATGGGCCACCGCCAGCCGCAGTCAAATAGGCGCCGGACGCTGTATGGGCATGTGCCTTAATCCCATCAGCCTGTTTCGATCCAACGACATCCCCGCCAGTACCATCGCCACGATCCGTCCTGCTCGCTCTGTCGGGGTCAACAGCGGCTCCATGATCCCAGATCCTCAAAGTTCTTCCGCGCGGATTTGGTAGATTGAAATGGGAACTGTCGACAGCGCCGTAGATTGCACCCCCGAAGAACGTATATAATCGTGCATAAGATACAAGCGGAAGCGAATCCCCATTCACCTCCACTTCCCCCGGTTTTGCCTTGCCGGAAAAATCTATTCTCGTCATCCCGATGTCAGTCAGGTATCGAGGTGCCACGGTTCCGACCCCGCAACTATCGGCCTTAATGGTCCAATCCGGTGTATTCCCGGTATCGTATTCCGCCTCAAACCATCCGATCAACTGGCAGTAATGAGCGGCATTCCTGTCGTAAGTGCTTCCATTTTCCAGCAACATATAATTTGGATCGGTTGCAGTGGTCGTGGTTGTTACTTTTTCGAGCGTGGGACAACCGGATGCGGCAAATACGATTCCTGTTCCATCCCAGATTGCATAGGGGTATATTGGATATTGAGACCCGGGAAGGGTAATGTACCCCCAATATCCGGTTGCGTCGGCCTTAACAATTTGATTTGTTCCCGACAGATAGGCTGCTGCCCTGCGGCGCACCACCTTCCCATTGCCGTCAGGGATCGCCACACTTATGACGTTGGATGCGTCTGGAGCTGCGCCGCCGCTTCGGGTGAAGAAGTCGAGTTTATTCGCTTCGGCGTTTCTCACTAGTTTCAGATTGTCGATATCCCCGGACGCACCCGCATCGGTTGGTATTACTTTTAGATTCCAGGTCGTACCGTCGTAGGAAGCAAAGCCCCATTGGTTCGCGGCGATATCCGCGGCGATTCCGTCGGAGTCGAAGGTGATCGGATAACTTCCCTGATTGATCACAACGAGCAAATGTCCTGACGGGGCGGTGGGGTCGAAGTCGCGGGCCGCGGCGCCGGGGTCGATGAAACAAATGGTGGCAATTCCCGTGGAGAAAACGGGGGCGTCGTC
>DMAT01000100.1 GCA_003451635.1 Syntrophus sp. (in: bacteria)
GGTGTTCTTAAAGGTGTCTCCGGTGTTTTTTTTGCTTACATCGGTTTTGACGCCATATCCACGACGGCTGAAGAGTGCTACGAACCGCAGAAGGACCTCCCGCGCGCCATGCTCTATTCTCTATTCATCACAACGGCCCTTTACATTCTGATCAGTTTGACATTGACAGGCATGGTTAATTACAAGGAGTTGAACGTCGGTGATCCGTTGGCATTCGTTTTTCAGAAGATGAACCTTCCCTGGCTGTCTGGCATCATCGGCCTATGCGCTGTGATCGCGATGACAGGAGTTTTGATCGTTTATCAGGTCGGGCAGCCTCGTATCTGGATGAGTATGAGCCGGGACGGTCTTTTACCGCATGCTTTTTCAAAGTTGCACCCCCGCTACCATACACCCTCCTTTTCGACTATCATGACCGGCATCATTGTTTCCGTGCCTCTTTTGTTTGTAAACTTAGAACAGGTGACCGACCTGACAAGCGCGGGAACTCTTTTTGCCTTTGCTATGGTGTCGAGCGGCGTTTTGGCCTTGGGTAACAAAAATGTGAGGACGAACGGCGGATATCGAATCCCTTATATGAACAGCAGGTATTGGATTCTTCCTTTGTGGATCGTTCTTTTTGCCGCACTCTACAATTATAATTCAGATAGTTTGGAAATGGTCTTAAGATATGATGAGGTCATCTCCTCGCTGCCTTCTACCTGGGCATTCATCGACCTGCATCTACCTAAAATCATCTTTGCAATTCTGGCGTTTGTGGTCACTACACTATGTCTTTCAAAAGAATTATCTCTCCTCCCCGTCATAAGCCTATTGGCAAATACCTACCTGATGGCGGAGTTGGGAGTCAGCAATTGGAAACGATTTATTTTATGGATGATCGCCGGCCTTGTTATCTACTTCATCTACGGAATCAGGAAAAGCAGGCTGAATGCGCGTGATAGCCATGAATGACCGATCCATCGGTTTTGCCGACTCTGTGCTCTGTACGGGGAGTTGAATCTCTCATGCAGCTTATAGCGACCACAGCCTGAACGGCTATGTCGAGACAGGCTGCAATATCCGGACGCAAAATATTGACATCGTGCCGATGTCTTCCATCCAGGCCGGTTCCCTCATGGAGGTGCGAGTCTCTTGACGCATGATTCTTAATGATTTTCATTTGGGGGAACGAACGCCCCCCCAAATGAAAATTTACCGTTCCTGTGTGCTCCCGATTTACGCAGCCGAAATCATTGACCATCTGTTATTTACTTTGGGTAGGCAAACCTTTGCTGTCAGGCGTCGTCTTTTGGGTTATCGATTCTCCGCTCGGCTCTCCGCTCGGCAGCTTCGCATCGGATTTAGGGACTTCCTGTTCAGTTACGGCATCCTTTTTTGCCTCTTCCTGAACCAATCCGGCAGGAGCAGGACTTTTCTTCGTATCGTCTGCGGCGACACTGCTTCCCGGTACCAGCAGCGCCAGTCCCAAGAACAAAACCATCGTTAACTTTTTTAAAGATTTCATCTGAATTCCACCTCCATATGTCTTGATTTCTAGTTTATTATCCAAATCCGGCTGATCAGACGGACACAGAACAGTCGCCCCCAACACCTCAAAAGCTGCATGTTGGCTCACGTAGCTTTCCACTGGATATTGAGAAAAAAGGTTTAGCAACTTGCATGCCATTGCATATCACCTATAATTACGTAATGTTATGAAATACATTACCGAAATATTCCCCAAATAGGCCTCTTAAGATTGGCAGGTGGCAATAGGCAGGGTTGGCAACTACCATGAGATATACAATTACCATTCCCGCAGCGCCCCACGTGCCGTATTTCTGCAAACATGCCAACTACTGATAGTTGTCGGGCGGCATATAATTAGGCATTAGGACTGATGGTGAGGAGGTCAATGACCGTGAATGGAGGCGTAATCATTAATTTTATGCCAATGGTACGATGATTGCTGTCTCTTGGGCAAAAAGCAATTGCGGACGGCAAAGGCAATGAAAGATCAAAGGAGAACGCAAGGGAGGAAATAGATGATCGGAATATCCAAACTATATTGCGGCACTGTCAAGACAGCGGACGTTCTCCGGTACGGAGCGCATTCCGCGAAGCTTCCGTCGCACCTGCTTCAGTTCTCGGAAGACAAGAAGCCCGTGGTCGTCTGGAACGTGACGCGCCGCTGCAACCTGCAATGTGTCCATTGCTACTCGAACTCCCTCGATATCGAGTATACGGGGGAACTGGACACCGCGGAAGGCAAGGCGCTGATCGACGATCTGGCCGCATTCGGTGCGCCGGTGCTGCTCCTCTCCGGGGGCGAACCTCTGATTAGGCCGGACTTTATCGATCTGGCCCGCTATGCCGTCAGCAAGGGAATGCGTGTGGCTGTCTCCACGAACGGAACCCTGATCACAGTGGACATGGCCAAGGAGTTCCGTGAAATCGGGCTCTCTTACGTGGGCATCAGCTTCGACGGGATCGGAGACACGCACTCCCTGTTCCGAAGCTCCAAGGGGGCGTTCGAGGCGGCGCTGCGGGGGTTGAGGATCTGCCGCGACCTCGGTATCAGGGTCGGCGTGCGCTTCGCAATCACAAAAAGGAACTTCCGGGAGGTCCCGGCAGTATTTGATTTCATCGAGAGAGAAGACATCCCGCGGGTCTGCTTCTACCACCTGGTTTATGCCGGCCGGGGCTGGAATCTCAGAGACGAGGACCTCACCCGGGAAGAGGCTCGCAATATAATGGACCTCCTAATCGACTGCACCCGCGAGCTCTTCGAGAAGGGCAGCGAAAAAGAGGTGCTCACGGTGGATAACCACTGCGACGGCCCATATATCTACTTGCGCATTCTCAGGGAGAACGAGAGCAGAGCCGCGGATGTACTGAAGCTTCTGAAGATGAACAAGGGCAACAATTCCGGCATGGGGATCGGGTGCGTGAGCTGGGACGGCGAGGTGCATCCTGATCAGTTCTGGCGCAACCATTCATTCGGGAACATTCGCAAACGGCAGTTCAGCGAGATATGGATGGACACGTCGAACGACTTGATTGCCGGCCTGAAGGATCGCCAGCTCCGCCTAAAAGGCCGCTGCGAAAAATGCAAGTGGCTCGATATCTGCGGGGGCAACTCCCGCGCCCGGGCAGAGGCTTTTTACGACGACCCCTGGGCCCCTGACCCCGCGTGTTATCTGACAGACGAGGAGATCGGGATCAAATAGAGTCAGAATTGTACCAACGGCTATAATGGCTCATGGGGCTGATTTAGAACCCCTAATCTGAAATGATTATAGAGCTTGCTGCTTTTTTCTGAATAGGAATGTACAAACCTTTGCACGGACTCATTGGAAATGTTCCC
>DMAT01000167.1 GCA_003451635.1 Syntrophus sp. (in: bacteria)
CTGAACCGGGGCCAACAATTCCCGGAGTCCCACCCCTTCTTCGAGGGCGCTCTCGATTTCCTCGTCAAAAGCGGGCATGTCCTCCCGCCTGCGACGATAGACGATGACCGCTCGCCCTCCCAGGCGGATGATGCTCCGGGCGACGTCAATGGCCGTATTCCCCCCCCCGATAACGGCGGAAACTCCCGTTACGTCGGGCTTTGCTCCCTGGCGGAGCTGTCTCAGGAATGACAACCCGTCTTCAACGCCCGGTCCCGATTCGCCGGGAATATTCAGCGCCCTGTTTTGCCAGTAACCGCAACCAAGGAAAACGGCGTCGTAGGAGGTCTTCAACTCCTCAAAGCGGGAGTCCGTCACGGCCTCGCCGACCCTGATGCGGACTCCCTGGCTTTCAATCCTGGCAATCTCACTGCTCAGGACCGTCACCGGTAGCCGGTAGGCTGGAATGCCCCAGCGCAACAGTCCCCCCGCCTCCGGCATGGCCTCGAAGATCTCGCTGTCGTAACCGAGCATGTTGAGAAACCAGGCCGCTGCGAGCCCCGCCGGACCGGAACCGATAATGGCGACGCGCTTTCCTGTGGGTGGGAGCCTTTCCAGTGCCGGTTTCGTTTCATTACGGGTGGCGGTATCGGCGAGAAAACGTTCCATCGTGTGGATGGCGACGGAGGTGTCGAATTCCCGGCGGTTGCAGCGCCCCTCACAGGGGTGATAACAGACCCGGCCACAGACGCCGGGTAAAGGGTTTTCCATTAGAATTGTTTCCCAGGCCTCCTTGAAGGCCCCCTGGGTAATGAGCATTTCGATCCGGGCGATATCTTCCCCCGCCGGGCAGGCGGTGCTGCAGGGAGAGGCCTTTTCTTCGTATCGCGGGCGGAGAAAACGCCATGACCCGGTTTTATTGGTTTCCGTGGTCACTGATGTCCGAGGCATGTAGAGGTTCTTTTTCAGACTAAGTTCAGTTTCCATATCTTTCCTTTATTTTATATCGCCAATTAATATTACTTCCTCGTATGCTTCCCTGGCGGCGGCGATGTTCGCATCCGGCTCGGAAGGGACTTCTTCCCGGATAGCGTTGCAGACCGCCTCCATCGGCGGTGTTTCCAACATGCGGGCAAAGGCCCCCATCATGGCCGTATTGACAATGGGATGGGTGCGGGTTCCCAGTTCGTGTTTCAGGGCAATCCGGGTCGCATCCACACAGGCGACCCGGAAACCGCGGAACCGGCCCGGGTCAGCAAGGGTTTCAGGACTGTTGAGGAGTATCCATCCCCCCGGTTTCAATCCCCGGGTGACATCGATACTCTGCAACAAGGTCTGGTCCTGCACCACCACATGATCCGGGGCCGTGACGTTGGTCCGCAGGAGGATCTTTTTAGCATCCAGACGCAGGTATGCTTCCACGGGAGCGCCCCTTCTTTCCACCCCGAAGAAGGGAAAACTCTGCACCTGATAGCCGGCCTGGAAGAAGGCCTTCGAAAGCAGAATCGTGGCGACAACCGTTCCCTGCCCCCCCCGTCCGTGAAACCGGATTTCCAGCATAATCAGCCTCCCAAATATTTCCTATTACCTGTTCCAGACAACCACAATTGCCCTTGCCGCCTTATTGTCGAGTCCCCGGAAGGCATGACTGAGATCGGATTCAAAATAGATGGCGTCCCCCGGGGCGAGGATTTCCGTACGTTCGTGGGATCTGAATTCCAGCTTTCCGTCTAAAAGATAAACAAATTCCTCTCCTTCATGGGTTGAAAAAATCATGTCTCCCGTTTCCATGGGCTGGAATTCGACGAAGAGGGGTTCCATGTGCTTGTCCGGCTTCCTTGTTTCCAGAGATTCGTAGATATAGTCCACTTCTCCTTCGTGATGATGGGGGCGCCTCTTGATCCGTATCCGCTGGTCTTTGCGGGTAACTGATACCTTGTCCGCAACGGCGGTATCCTGAAAGAAGTACGCCATGCCTACACTCATGGTCTTGGCAAGCCTGAGAAGTACGCCGACCGGGGGGATCACCTCGCCCGACTCTATTTCCCCAAGGACGGATTTGGAAAGGCCTGTTTTTGCCGCCAGATCCATAATCGTCAACTGTTGCTTTTCCCTGAGTTCCTGAACCTTCCTTCCGATGTCGAGACCTCCATAGGTCTCGTCCAATGCGTCGTCCTGTGCCATGTAGTCACCTCTTTGCTGCCTGTCTATTTTGTTTTGTTTATGGTATCTTCCATTGAGGAAGCTCCTGCAACGAAATTACGAGTGGAAAGATCCTGTAGATCAGATGGAAAAGAAAAAATAAGGAGATGAAAGCAAATCCGAGAACAATTTGGACCAAATATAAAGAAAGAAAAGCCTTTTGTAAAGAAAAAAACCCCTGAGGCATTTTGACTTCTGAGGCATTTTGACTTCTTGACAATACCAGAAGATCTCTATAAAATGGCGCGTTAGACAAGGAGACAAGCAATGAAAAGGACATTTATATCACTTCTGGTTATCGTCGCGTGTGCCGCCGGTTTTTTCGGCGAAGCGGCCGGCTCCTCTTATCTGGCATCCCAGGGCGGCTCGAAAAGCATCAGTTTCGGTAAGATTAATAACAAGAGCACGGTCCGTCTCTACGGAGTAGATACGCAAATCACTTCCACTTCGAATCCCTCCGATCCGCTTATCGGCAGTTGGCAATCCATTTTCGTGGGTAGCCACAGCACAGGCAGTTTTCCCTCGACGATGTATGATTATCAACTGACCACGGAGACATCTCCCGGCAGCGGCGTCTGGAATCTGACCGGCGGAGAAGCCCGTCTTTACATTTCCGCTGCTAAACCCACCAATGAAACCGCCGCCGCACAAAATGCTTATCTGGAGGCCACGGCCACGGCAACTACCATCGATTTCAACACGGGAACCATCTCCTGGAGTACGGTCGCCATCAATGAGGTGAACAATCCCTTCGGGGACAAATCCGCGCTCAGTGCTTTTACCCAATATGCCACCGGCATCTTTAGCTATACCTTTGAAACCAGCAAAAGCCTGCGTGACTGGATCGCGAATCCGACCGCCTCGGGCACTACCCGGACTTCAAAATTTGCGACCCAATTATCCTCCTCTTCCACCACTGCCACTCCTGAACCGGAAACTTGGGCTTTGATTCTTGTGGGACTCGGGTTGTTGTCCCTGGGTTTACGTAATAAACTGCGCGTGGCCGCTTTTGCTTATCGTAGCGGGCCAGGGCAGATTCTGCCTGCCTAGCCGCTGGTTGTCCGGACTGCGATCTTGTTCTACGGATCATGGCCCAAGAGGAAGATAATACTATTCAACGCCCTGGCGGATATTATCAAAAATGTCCGCCTTTTTTTAATTTACGGGGTGAAACATGGCGTCGGGTGAGGGAAACAGAAAAGCGAGCCGGGAGATGACCGATTCTCTGGGCGACGAGCTTTACGAGGTGCAGGAAAAAAAGCGCCGCCTGAAGTTTGCGGCCATTGTCACGGTTTTCGTTTTCCTGGGCGGTTTTCTTCTCTTTTTCGACAACATCCTGAATTACTTTACTTCGGGA
>DMAT01000249.1 GCA_003451635.1 Syntrophus sp. (in: bacteria)
CGCCCTGGAAATCCTGATTGCCACTTCCGCCGTCCGGAACCTCATCCGGGAAGCCAAGACCTTCCAGATTACCTCCATGATCCAGACGGGGAAGAAGTACGGCATGCAACTCCTTGATGACGCCATCTTCGAGTTGGTGAACAAGGGTTGGATCGATCCCGACGAGGCCTATGCCAAGGCCAATGACAAGACCCGCTTCCGTCCCCTCCTGAAGAATCCGCCCTCGGACTTTACGGATGCATAGGGGAGGTCTGGAGGAATCGTAATAATTACATTCTTGAGATGCGGGGGTTAAAGGCTGCTATGAGAAAACAGGAAATCGACTTTATTTTAGGAAAAATGCTGGATTCCCAGGGGAACGTCTCGGATTTGAACATCACGATGGGCAAACCATTTCAGGTCGAGTCCTCGGGCCAGTTGACGGGAGTGGAACTCGATCCGCCTTTCCGGAAGCTGACGCCGTTCCAGTCGGAGATCTTTGCCATGAACCTGATCAACCAGGATCGGAGACTGACGGAGACGCTCATTGCCGAAGGCTCCTGCGACTCTTCTTATGAACTCCCCGGGAAGGCCCGTTTCCGGGTGAATATCTTTGCCCAGCGGGGCAATTATTCCGTCGTCCTGAGAAAGCTGGAGACCCGGATTCCCACCTGCGAGGATCTGAATCTTCCCGAGGCCTTTTACAAGATGGCCGAGGAAAAAAACGGTATTATCTTGGTGACCGGTGCGACGGGCAGTGGTAAATCCACCTCCCTTGCCGCCGTTCTCGACCGGATCAACGAAGCGAAATCCGTTCACATTGTAACCCTGGAAGATCCTGTCGAGTTTTCCCATCCCCATAAAAAGGCCACCTTTAACCAACGGGAGATGGGGAATGATTTCGATACCTTCGCCAATGGCCTCCGGGCCGCCCTGCGCCAGGCCCCCAAGGTCATCCTCGTCGGGGAAATGCGGGACCGGGAAACTGTGGAAATAGGCCTTTCCGCTGCCGAAACGGGGCATCTCGTCGTCAGCACCCTCCATACCGTGGATGCGGGTCAGACCATCAACCGCATCCTTGGCATGTTCTCCTCGGAGGAGGAAACCCAGATCCGCATCCGCCTGGCCGACACAATCCGCTGGGTCGTCTGCCAGCGCCTCCTTCCCAAGGTCGGCGGCGGCCGGGTGGCGGCCTTCGAGATCATGGGCTCCAACTTACGGACTAAGGACACGATCCTCCACGGGGAATCGGATGGGAAGACTTACTCCGAAATCATCACCGCCAGCAAGGCCTTCGGGATGATTACCTTCGACGACTATATCGTGGAGCTTTATCAGAAAGAGTTGATCACCGAGGAAACAGCCCGGGCCTACGCTTCGAACAAAGGCGTCGTCGGCCGCGGCGTCGATTCAGTGAAAAGCTCCAAGGGTGAGAAAACGACAGAACTGGGCAAGTTGTCCATCGATCAGGAATACGGAAAGCCGAAATCGAAATGGCAGTGATGACAAGGGGGAAGATATATCGCTATGGAAGAACAAAAAACTTTGGTTAACGATGTAGCAGCCGGGGATTATAACGCCTCGGACATGCCTTTTGATTTTGTCGAAGAAGGGACCCAGACGGCCCTGATCTGCGAACCCGACACCGCGGTCCGCGAAAAGATTGCCGAAACCATGAAATCATCGGGTTACCGGATCACCGAAGCTGCCGACGCCCGGGACGCCCTGAAGAAGAATCGTTTTCATGTTTATGACGTCGTCGTTCTCAATGAACGCTTCGATACAGACAACCCCGACGCCAACGACCTCCTGTCCTACTTCGAGGCCCTGCCTATGGCCACGCGGCGCCAGACCTTCGTCATCCTCCTCACGGAGAGATTTCGCAGCTCAGACAATATGACCGCCTTCAATAAGAGCGTCAATCTGGTCATCAACCTGACAAACGTGGAAGATTTCGCCGCTATCTTCAAACGGGGCCTGGCCGACCACAACGCCTTCTACCATGTCTTTAAGGAGACCCTGAAAAAGATGGGGAAGATCTGAGGTTATTTTCTTAAAGCGTCCGACTTTTCCATGGCCTGGCGGGCCAGATCACCCTGTCCCAGGGCGGCATGGGCGCCGGCAAGGTAGAGGACGTAAAAGGGATTGTCAGGTTCTGACGTGATGGCCTTCTGAAAGGCGGTCACGGCTTTTTCATGGTGGGAGAAGCGGACCAGGGTATTGCCGAGACGGTTGAAGTAGGCGCCTGTGAAGCCGGGCTTCATCTTGACGGCCCTTTCGTAGGCGATGAAGGCGGCGGCGATGTCGCCCTTTTCGACCATGATGTCCCCGAAAAGAAGATGGTAAACCGGTTCGGAGGCGTTTTCCCGGATACAGCGGTCTAAAGCCAGGATGGCCCGATCATAATGACCCGCCTGCCGGTAAACCTCGGACAAGCGGCTGTAATATGCCCCGGCCATCGTCGGTTCGATTGCCGTGGCCCGCTCGTAGGCAGCCTCGGCTTCTTCAAATGATTCCAATGCCGCCAGGGCATTACCCAGACGACAATAGGACATCGCGTCTTCCGGTTCCATGTCTGTCATCTTTCTGAATACAGCGACGGCTTTTTCGCTCCCGCCGGTCTT
Source organism: Syntrophus sp. (in: bacteria) (assembly GCA_003451635.1). Taxonomy (GTDB): domain Bacteria; phylum Desulfobacterota; class Syntrophia; order Syntrophales; family UBA8958; genus UBA8958. The sequence goes on from DMAT01000249.1 coordinate 2,604, forward strand.
CAGATAAGCCTCCCCCAAATCGCCCATGAGGGCATAGTCTTCAGGCTGGGAGACCATAGCCCGCTCACAGATCACGACCAGGCGGTCGTAGTGGCCGTCG
>DMAT01000031.1 GCA_003451635.1 Syntrophus sp. (in: bacteria)
TATGTATCAGTCCGGCGTCGTTACTAACAAGAAGAAGCAGCTCAATCCCGGCAAGATGGTTTACACCTTCGCCCTCGGGAGCCAGAAACTCTATGATTTTCTCGATCACAATCCCTGCTGCGCCACTTATTCCGTGGATTACACGAACAATCCCACCCGGATCGCCCAGAACGACAACATGGTGGCCATCAACAACTCCGTGGAGATCGACCTTTACGGCCAGGTCAACTCCGAGTCGTCGGGGACCCGACACATAACCGGCACGGGCGGCCAGTTCGACTACATCTTCGGCGCCTATCATTCCAAGGGCGGCAAGGCCTTTATCTGTATGACGGCATCGCAGAAGAACAAGAAAACCGGCGAAATCAAATCGCGGATCGTGCCGACCCTGGAGCCCGGCGGCATCGTAACGATCCCCCGGACGGTTGTAAGTTACGTCGTGACGGAGTACGGCATCGTCAATCTGAAGGGCAAAACCACCTGGGAACGGGCGGAAATGCTCATCGGCATCGCCCATCCCGAAACCAGGGAAGGGCTCATTAAAGCCGCCGAGGCACAGAATATCTGGAGAAGAAGCAACAAACGGGGCTAAAAAGTCAAGATTGTCCGGTGAGGCGGGATCTGGAAGAGGGAGGCAGCTCATCCTTACAATCGGTGACCGCTTGTAAGGGTGAGTGCTTTCGCCAAGAAACATTTAAAGGGGTTGCGTTTTGATTTCGCAATCCCTTTCTTTTTTTCAGCAACCTAATGATCAGGCCTTGAAGAGTATCTCGATGGCCGTGTTTTTTCCATTACCCAGCTTCTGCAGACTGCGTTCAAAATCCTCCCGGGATACATCCATTTTCATTTTCCAGGAACCGAGGCGGATATTTTCCTGCCCCTCATCCCTACCCCTGATGATTTCCGCATAAGCCCCCACCCGATTGCAGTCACAGTAACAGGTCAGATAGGGCCAGATACCATGAACATTATTTTGATAGCAGTCGGGACAGAAACCCAGGCTGAGGGACAGATCGGGACAGGTTATCTCTATGGCATTATCCATTTACTGAAATCCGTTTATAGTCCTTTATCAGCGCTTGTTGTATTTGAACAGGACATTGGCCCCAACCACAATAAGCAGGACCGGCATCAGATATTTCCCCATGGCATAGACCTGCATACCAAAGACCTCGGTCAGGAGAAAGACCACACCGACGGCAAGAATAATCCACCCGCCCAGGTCTTTGAATCGCTGGATCAACGTGCCGACGGCAATCACAATCAAGAGTACCGGCCAGCTCCGACTGAAAGACCAGATTTGGGTATTCCCGAGGATTACGAGCACCCCGAGGGTGATCAGAACCATGCCGCCGGTTATGACGTGCATCTTTTCCTTTCTTTCCATGCTGTCCAATCCTCCCTGTCAGAAAATTTAGATATTATTTATCATCCCCCTTTAAAAAATGCTTGAAGAAGTCGATGGGAATGGGAAAGACGATGGTGGAATTGTTTTCCGCAGCAATCTGGTTTAGCGTCTGCAAATAACGCAATTGCAGCGAAATAGGCTCCTTGGTCATGACCGATGCCGCCTCCAGAAGTTTCTCCGCCGCCTGATATTCTCCTTCGGCAGCGATAACTTTGGCCCTTCTCTCCCGTTCCGCTTCCGCCTGTTTGGCGATGGCCCGTTTCATCTCTTCAGGCAGGTCGATTTGCTTGACTTCCACCAACGAGATCTTGATGCCCCAGGGATCGGTGCTGCGATCAAGAATTTCCTGCAGATGCATATTGATTTTTTCTCTTTGGGATAAAATCTCATCCAGTTCCACCTGCCCGCATACGCTCCGCAGGGTTGTCTGGGCAAGCTGAGATGTGGCGTAGAGATAGTTTTCCACATCGGTAACTGCTGCATTTGCGTCGATGACCCGGAAATAGACGACGGCATTAACCTTGATGGAAACATTATCCCGGGTGATCACGTCCTGAGGGGGCACATCCAGTGTGATGGTGCGCATATCGATTTTGACCATCTTATCGACAATGGGGATGAGGATGATCAGTCCCGGCCCTTTGACATCGATGATCCTTCCCAGGCGAAAAATTACGGCCCGCTCATACTCATTCAAAATCCGTATGGCCGACGCTAGAAACATGATGACTAAAAAAACCAGTATTGTTATGGTGTACGTCATGTTGATGCCCTCCCTTTCAAAACAACATTTATTAAAAATTAAGTGGAAACAGCCCGCCTATTTTTGCTCCTGCTTTTCAACCTTTACCTTTAAGCCATCGATTTTTATAACCCGGACCAGCGTCCCTTCCTCAAGGGGCAAGTCGCTCCAGGCCGTCCAGTATTCCCCCCTCACCATTACGCTCCCTTCATCATGGACCTTGGTCACGGTTTTTCCCTCGGCCCCGATCATCCCCTCTTTTCCCGTGTACTTCTTGCGCATCTGGGCTTTAATCACCAGGCTGATGACCCCGACGAAAAAAAGTGAAATAATGGTCAGGGTCGGGATCAGGACTCCGAGGGAGACCCGCAGGGCCGGATCAGGAGAATCAAAGAGCATCAGGGAGCCAACGGCCAGGGAGACTATCCCGCCGACTGTAAGTATTCCGTGGCTGACAACCTTGATTTCGGCAATAAAAAGAACAATCCCGAAGAGGATAAGCATCACCGCCGCATAATTTACCGGCAGGGTCTGCATGGCGAAGAAGGCCATAATCAGAGAGATCCCGCCCACAACGCCCGGCAAAATGGCCCCGGGGGTGGAAAATTCAAAATACAGCCCCGCCAGTCCCACTAGAAAGAGGATATAGGCGATGTTCGGATCGCTCAGGGTGGTGAGGATTCGATGCCGGGCGCCCATTTTCCTTTCTTTCAGAATCGCCCCGGAGGTCTTCAGTACTATCTTTTTATCACCGACCAGGACCTGCTTCCCATCAGCCAGCTTGAGCAGTTGCTGCACATCTGCGGCGACATAATCAATGACGCCGTTTTTCAGGGCCTCTTCCGCCGTAATGGAAGCGCTTATTCTCACTGCCTTTTCTACCCACTCCTCGTTTCTTCCTCTTATTTTGGCGATACTCCGCACGTAGGCTGCGGCATCATTGGCGACCTTTTCCATCATGGTCTTATCACCTCCGCCGCCGCCAAGACCAACCGGATGAGCGGCCCCGATGTTCGTTCCCGGTGCCATTCCCGCCACATGGGCCGCCACGGTAATGATAACGCCGGCGGAAGCCGCCCGGGCGCCGGAGGGAGACACATAGACAAAGACGGGTATCGGTGCATTAAGAATGCCCTTGGCGATATCCCGCATTGCCAGATCGAGCCCCCCGGGAGTATCAAGCAATATTATCAAACCGTAAGCCCCCTCTTTTTCCGCCTCGCTGATGTTCTGAGTAATGTACTCAGCCGCCGGAGGCGTAATGGCGCCGCTAATGGAAATGACATTAAATACGGCTGAAGGTTCCGCCGCCCCTGGGCAACAGGGCCAGAAGAAGACAATCAGGAGCAGCAACAGCACCATCAGTCTTTTATGGATTGGCATTTTTTTCATGACCATGTTCCTCTCCCTTATCCTGAATCGTCCGCTAACATATTCATGATCTGTTTAACATCTTCCCATACCTGACGCTTCTGGGATGGATTCCGCAAGAGATAGGCCGGGTGATAAGTCGGCATCAGGGGGATGTTGTGATATCGGTGAAATTTCCCCCTCAGGAGGGAGATGGCAACATCGCTCTTCAAAAGCGTTTGGGCGGCAAACGTCCCCAGCGCGCAGATCACCTTCGGCCGGATCGACTCTAATTGCTTCACCAGAAAAGGCTCACAGGCGGCGATCTCGCCGGCGGCGGGATTACGATTTCCCGGCGGCCGACACTTGAGGATATTGCAGATATAGACATCCTGTCTCTGCATCTTCATGGCCTCAATTATCTTCGTGAGGAGCTGTCCGGCTCGGCCAACAAAAGGCCGCCCCTGGTCGTCTTCATCCGCCCCCGGGGCCTCGCCTACAAAGACAAGACCGGCGTGGGGATTGCCTTCCCCGAAGACGATATTTTTTCTCCCCATATGGAGGGCACAGCGTCGGCAGTCTCCCAAGTCCGTGCGAACGTTGTTCAGCGCCCTGACCTCGCCCTCACCATTCGTGGTAATGGGCATCTCAGGGACGCTAAACCGGCGGTACGGTCCCGGAACTAGTATTTGAGGCGAGTCGGACGACCTCTGCGATGCCGGTGCAGCATCTCCTTCCGGCAGCGTCACCGTCGGGCGCCCCTTCCCGGCGGAGGGCGAATCCAGCCCCCCTGGTACAGATGAGGAAAGAACGGTTTCTCCCTCCACCCCGGTCCGGCGGCCCGTATTGCCTTTAGCAGGTCTGTTCTGTGAAGCAGCCTCCGGCAGTGGTCCTTGCATGGAAAAGGAGGGCACATTCCCGGGCAACTCCCTGTCCGCCTCAATGTGGGAGCGCAGGGACCTGATCAGGACAAGCATTTCATCTTTAGCTGCGTTTTGCATTTGTCAGTATTTTTACCCGGTCCAGAATCCGGTCGGCAATATCCATCTTATCCATCAAGGGAACCTCTTCAACCCCCCCATGGGGATCAAGAATCTTGATTATATTGGTATCACCTTGAAAGCCTGCCCCTGCCTGATGGAGGTCATTGGCCACAATCAAATCCATGTTCTTCCCAAGGAGTTTGGCCCTGGCATTTTCGACGAGATCCTCCGACTCCATGGCAAAACCCACCAGAACCCTGTTTTCCTTCTTGGCCCCTATCTCGGCGATGATATCCGGATTTCTTTCCAATTGGAGGGTAAGGGGGCCTTTCTTCTTCTTGATCTTGGATTCTGAAAGCACGGCAGGCCGATAATCCGCCACGGCAGCCGCCTTGATGATTGCCGTTGTTCCCTCAAGGTTACTCATCACGGCATTCCGCATCTCCAGAGCGGTCGCTACGGATATGAAAGTAATCCCCCGGGGAACCGCCAGGGAAGACGGTCCACTGACGAGAATAACCTCCGCTCCTCTCCTTGCGGCCATTGTCGCCAGGGCGTATCCCATTTTTCCCGATGAATAATTGGTAATGAAGCGAACGGGATCGAAGGGCTCCCGGGTGGGGCCGGCTGTAATCAGGATACGTTCACTCCGCAGGTCCTTACCTGTCCATGCCGATTCAATGGCCTCCACAATATCCGAAATATCTGCCAATCGTCCCACGCCTTCTGTTTTGCAGGCCAATTCACCATGTCCCGGCGCCACAAACTGGACACCGTGCTTTTTTAATCTGGCAATATTTTCCTGAACAACCCCATGGGTGTACATGTTATCGTTCATGGCCGGGCAGACGATGATGGGCCTTTTGGCGGCCATGAGCACCGTGGACAGAAGATCGTCGGCAATCCCCGTTGCCATCTTCCCGATGACAGTGGCTGTAGCCGGCGCGACGACCATCACATCGCCATACTCTGTCAGGGAGATATGGTTCATGTCGTAGTGCTCCTGGGAAAACATGTCGCTGAAAACCGGATTCCCGGAGAGGACCTGCATGGTCATCGGGGTGATAAATTCCTTGGCATGGCCGGTCATAATCACCTTGACGGACACGCCTTTCTTTACCAGCGCCCTTATCAGTTCGGCTGCCTTATAAGCCGCAATACCACCGGTTACACCAAGGACAACGCGTTTTCCTTCTGTCATCTTTTATATTTCCTCATCAATGGTCTTTGACATACTCTTCGGTTCGACTATAGCAATTCTGCACACCAAGATCAAGGTAATGAATGCATCTTCTGACAGCTCAGGTATCGCTTGCAAAAGGAGGAAAAACTCACTATAGACTCGTCAAATTATCGCGCAGGGG
>DMAT01000219.1 GCA_003451635.1 Syntrophus sp. (in: bacteria)
CGGTTTACAGACTTTTTCAGTTTTAAAAAGATTGAGTTTACGGAGGGAAACAATTTATGATCGCAAGTCAATTGTCCATTTTTTCGGAAAACAAACCCGGTAAGCTTGCTACCGTTACCAGCATCCTGGCTAAGGAAAAGGTCAATATTCGGGCGACGACTATTTCCACCTCCGACACCTTCGGGGTCATCAACCTCATCGTCGACGACCCGGAACGGGCCCAGGCCGCCCTGACCAGGACCGGAATGCTCGTAAAAATTCGGAGGGTCCTGGCCGTCCTGTTGGACGACCAGCCGGGGGGGCTCGACAAGCTGGCGCAACTGCTGGCGAAGGAAAATATCAACGTCAACAACGCCTACGGCTTTGTCCTGGAGAACCGTGTCAGCGCGGTATTTGTTCTGGACGTGGATCAGCCGGAAAAAGCCGAGAAGATCATCGAGAAGAAGGGGTTCAAGACTCTCGACGCGGAAGCTTTGTCGTCGGTTGAGCCCTTCCACTACATGAAATATTGAAATGGGGAACAGGATATGACGAGAAAACAGGCGGGAGAATACAAGACAAAGCACCCCCCGGATCAACAGACATCAGCTGCGATTGTGGAGGCGATCAAGGAAAAAATCAAAAATAACGAATTGAGCTGCGCCCACGCTGAAGCGATCGCCCGGGATACCGCGACCACACTGGCAGAAGTGGGAATAAACCTCGATCTCCTGGAAATGCGCATCGGGAAATGCCAACTGGGTCTCTTCGGCTATAACCCGACGAGCAAGGCCGTTGAACCGGCGGATATCGTCTCTCCAGAGCTGACAGCCGCCATTCATAGCGCTCTCAGCGAGGAGCGGCTCCCCTGTGCGGCGGCCTGGACCATCGCCGCATCCCTCGGCATCCCCCGGATGGCCGTGGCCGGGGCCTGCGAAACTATGAAAATCAAAATAAAACCCTGCCAGCTCGGGGCCTTTTGATTCTTATCCGTTCTGCTCTTCGTAACGGGCCAACACAAAAAGCATGTCCGCCAGGCGATTTAAATACTGATGAATATTGGGGTTATTGACAAGCCCCTCGTTCTTCAGCCGGGCGGCGTTTCTTTCCCCCCGCCGGATGATCGTCCGGCCCACATCGATCTGGGCGGATAAGACCGTCTCCCCTGGATAGATGAATTCGTTTTTGAGCTTGACGTTTTTCTGGAGTTCGTCGATGAGGTCTTCGATGCGCTGTACATCCCCGGCGCCGATACGGATGCTGAGTTTGGGGATATCTTCGGACAGGCTGGAGAGTTCCGCTCCCATGGTAAGCAGATCTTTTTGAACACTGAGGATAATGCCCTTAATCCGCTGATCTTTTGTCATGGCCCTGACCACCCCGAGGGCGGAACTGGCCTCATCCAGGACGCCGTAAGTATCGGGCCTGGGATCGAATTTTGGAACCCGCTGACCACCGAGGAGGCTTGTTTCTCCTCCGTCCCCCTTTTTCGAAAACTTCATGCCTGCCTCCTTTCTATATAACTCTTTACAATCCGGACAATGGACTCGGCATTCCTGCGGGCGCGCCAGAGGATTTTTTCCATTGTCAGCTCTTTGTCCTCCAATCCATGGGCGTAGTTGTCCACGGAACATAGAGACCCATAGGCCATATCGAGTTCCCGGGCGACAATAGCCTCGCTGGCCATGGTCATCCCCACCAGATCGGCCGCCTGCGCCATGACCATGATTTCGGCTTTTGTTTCAAAGCGCGGTCCCGTGGTCTGCCAGTATATACCGCCATCTACGGCGTCGATGGAACATTCGCGGGCGGCGGCGAGCCACCGTTCCCGGACTTCTTTGCTGAGGGTCGGGGTAATGTGTACCGGTTTCGAGGAGAAAACAGTCGGGCCGGGATTTAGCATGATGAAATCATCGGGAACCACGAGGGTGCCGGGTTTGTGTTTCAGCCGCAGGGAACCGGTGGAATTGATCCCGATGACTTCCCGGACGCCCAGGCTCTTCAAGGCCATCATATTGGCGGGATGATTGATAAGATGAGANNCCGCCGTGACGGGGAAGGAAGGCGATATGCGCTGTAACCAGCACCAGGGCGCTACCGAACTCCGTTTCTACCCGTTTTTCCTCGGGATCGAGGAGCACTCCCTTTTCCTGCAGGGCAATGGTCCCCGAAATTATTCCTAATCTTTCCACAGATGTCCCCCTCCCCAATAGGATCGAGAAGCGCCATGACCTATAACAGATTCATTCCCAACAGACAAGACACAAGGTTGCAAAAAAATGAATTTGACATATCTGCCAATGTGTCATACCCTTGCCGTCAACAAAGAAAGTGAGGGAAGGAGGTCTGGTTATGGGAGAAGAAGCCATGATTCACGTCTCGGATGAGAACTTCGAGCAAGAGGTGTTGAAAGCTGACAAAGCGGCCATTGTGGATTTCTGGGCTCCCTGGTGCGGACCCTGCCGGGCCCTCGGCCCAATGGTTGAAGCGCTGGCAACAACCTATAAAGACCGGATTAAAGTCGCCAAGCTAAATATTGACGATAGTCCGTTGACGGCAGAAAAATTCGGCGTCCGCAGCATCCCGACCCTCCTGCTCTTCAAGGACGGCAAGCTACTGGATACCCTGATCGGTCTTGTCCCCAAGGAAAAACTGGAAGACTTTGCGAAGAAGGGACTATGATCAAGGCCTTGACTATCCGTAGGAGCTGCATCATCACCTTTTTGCTAGTCTTTGTCATGACCATCTCCGGATGCGGCTGGTGGAAAGACCTATGGTCGCGCAATCAGATGGCCAAGGGTACGCCGGAATCCCTTTACCAGGCAGGCGTCACGGCTTATCAGGATGGCCGCAATAAGCGTGCCGTTGAATATTTTGTCCGTGTCAAGGAAGAAAATCCCCTCCACCCCTTGGCTCTCCAGGCCGAACTGGGCATCGGAGACGCCCATTTTTCTGAGGAGGAGTATGCGGAAGCCGAGCTTGCCTATACTGATTTTGTGAGCCTCCACCCGACAAACGAAAACGTCCCTTATGCCATGTATCAACTCGGCATGTGCCACTATAAACAGATGACCGGCATCGACCGGGATCAGATGGAAACCGTCAAGGCGGCCCGGGAATTTGAGCGTCTCATGGCCCGTTACCCGAGCAGCAAATTCGCCTTTCTGGCGGAACAGAAACTCAGGGAATGCAGGAAGAATTTGGCCGAGCAGGAGTTCTATATCGGCGAGTTCTACTTTAAGCAGGGCAAATTCCCGTCAGCCCTGAAGCGTTTTCAGACCATCGCTAAAAACTATCCCAATTTAGGACTCGACTATAAGGTCAAGGCATACATCGACGAGTCCCAGAAGCGTATGGCCAATGAAAAGGAGAAAAAGGCTCGGGACGAGAAAAAGGCCGCAGCCGATGCCATGAAGAAGGCCCCAAGCAAGAAGATCGAATCCGGAGCCGCCCGCCCACCCCAGGGTCAGTAAGCGTCCTTGTTCCCCAGCACATCTTCACTCGTCACCGGTCGCCGGAAGACCCAGTAGACCCAGAGCTGATAGGCCATCACCATGGGCACGAAAATCAGGGCCACCACCGTCATGATCTTCAGGGTATAGGGACTTGAAGAGGCATTGTAAATCGTCAGACTGTAACGGGGATCTATCTTGGACGGCAGCAACTGTGGATATAAACCCATCACCCCCGTCATGACCACCAGAACAATAGCAATACAGGAAGCAACAAAAGCCCGCTGATAATGGTTTTTCATGGCAAAAACGCCGATCCCCATGAGCGAGACAACCGCCAGGGCGGGAATGGCCAACCAGGTAATATTCTTCAGGTAATTGGCATACAGATTGGTTGCGAAGGCCGTGTTTACAAAAAACAGCGCCGCCACCAAAACCAGTGCCACCCACGCCTTAACGGCAAAACGCTCCGCTCTCCGTCCCAGATCATCCCCCGTCCTGATCGCCAGATAAAGGGCTCCGTGGCAGACAAACATGACGACAAACAGTAAACCGGTGACTAAACCGTAGGGGTTTAGCAGCCCCGGCAGGGATCCATAATACCCAAGGTTGTCCATGGGCAGACCCTGAAAAATGTTGCCGAAGGCCACCCCGAATAGCAATGCCGGGATCAGACTACCGAAGAAAATGGCCAGATCCCAACCCTGCCGCCAGGCTTCCGAAGCGCCTTTGGCCCGGAATTCAAAGGCCACCCCCCGGAAGATCAGGGCAAAGAGGATGATAAGCAGGGGTGTATAGAGATAACTGAAGATCAGGGCATAAGCCACGGGAAAGGCGGCAAAGGTAGCGCCCCCGGCCGTCACGAGCCACACCTCGTTGCCGTCCCAGACAGGACCGATGCTGTTGATCATCATCCGTTTCTCCTGATCATCCCTGCTAAGAAAGGGATAGAGGATGCCGATTCCGAGGTCGAAGCCGTCGGTCATAAAATAGACGGCCCATAATACTCCCCAGAGGACAAACCATATCGTTTGATAATCCAGCATGTTAAACCTCCGGCCCTTTCTTCGCGTATTTTGCCAGCAGATACATATCGACCAGCCCCAGGAAACTATACAGAATGGTAAACCCGACCAGAGAAACAGTCACCTGGGTCACGGAAACGCTCCGGGAAGCGGCATCTGCGGTCTTCAGGACTCCATAGACGATCCAGGGCTGCCGCCCCACCTCTGCCACTATCCACCCTAATTCACCGGCCAGATAGGGCAGGGGAATGGCAAGGAGCATCACCTTTAGAAAAAAGGGATACTGTTCCAGCCGATCCTTCCAGGACAGGTAAAAGGCAAGGGAACTCAAAAGAATAAAGAGTCCACCCAGGGCCACCATGAGCCGGAAGCCCAGGAAGGTTTCCAAAACCGGGGGACGCAGCTCTTTGGGAAAGGCCTTGAGACCCTTCACCTCGGCATTGAAATCCTTGTAGGCCAGGAAGCTTACCATCTTGGGGATGCCGAACAACTCCACGGCATTGCGCTCATTTTTCGGATCGGGAATGAGGATGAGATAGAAGGGCACCCCCCGCTGGGTCTCCCAGAGGGACTCCATGGCAGCCAGCTTCGCCGGCTGGACCTTGCCGACCTCGGCCCCATGAAAATCGCCGACCAGGACGATAAGGAGGGAACTGGCCAGACCGAAAATCGCCGCAATCTGAAAGGATTTCTTGAAAAACTCCGGATGGCTCTTCCGGAGGAGGTGCCAGGCCGAAATACCCATGACGAAGAAGGCCGCCACTACATACCCCGCCAGGATGGTATGGAAGAACTTCAGCCAGCCGTAACTATTAGTAAGAAATGCCATGAAATCGACAAGTTCTGCCCTATTGTTTCGCAACACATAACCGACGGGATGCTGCATCCAACCGTTGGCCAGCAGAATCCAGAGGGCCGACATATTCGTTGCAAAGGCAACGATCCAGATGCTCATGGCGTGGACCCGGGGGGAAACCTTTTTCCAGCCGAAGATCCATAACCCCAGGAAGGTAGATTCCAGAAAGAAGGCCACCGTCGCCTCGATCGCCAGGGGCACGCCGAAGATATCGCCGACATATTTTGAATATTCCGCCCAGTTCATCCCGAACTGGAACTCCAGCGTCAGCCCCGTCACAATTCCGAGGGCAAAATTGATGAGAAAGAGCTTGCCCCAGAACCTGGTCATCCGGAGATACATGTCGTTTTTCGTTGCCACATAGCGGCTCTCCATGTAGGCGACCAGGATGGAGAGCCCCAGGGTCAGGGGGACAAAGAGAAAGTGAAACATGGCCGTCAGGGCAAACTGCATCCGGCTCAGCGCCAGAACATCCATAAAAAACCCTCCTTATAATACCTGATTTGAAATTACGGTAAAAACATCCTGATGTCAAGATTTGATGAAACCTTGCGGAGGGGAATATTCCTTCCCCAAGGCCAACATGGCCTCCCGCGCTGTCCCTTCAACTGAGACAACTCCCCCGTGACCCAATACTGGGACCGCCCCTGCCGTGTCCGCCCCGTTACGCAATCCAATCCCGTTTTTTTAATTTGACATGACCAGGGGATTTGCAGCAAAGAGACAAATAAAATCTTTATTCCTCCGTATACGCTGACAATGTGAATTTCCTATGCGACTGCGAACCGACTCCCCATCCCTTGCCCTGATGCCGTCTCACCGCTGGCAGATTTGGGTTCGCGCCTTTCGTCTCCATTTTGTCCTCCCCAGTGTCCTGCCGGGGATAATGGGGGCCGTCATCGCCTGGTCCCAGGGTTTTCCGCTGAAACCCCTGCCATTCCTCCTGGTGGTGGTCGGCGTCGCCGTCAATCATTTCGGATTGAATATGATCGATGATGTCTTTGACTACCTGCATATCGTCGATCTGAAGAAATCGAATGAAAAGAATCCCTTCACCGGCGGCAGCGGCGTCCTGCCCGACGGACTGCTTACAGTCCGGGAAATGCTTGCCGCGTCGGCGCTTTGTTTTGCCGCAACAATCTTTATCGGTCTTTACCTCACCTACGTCTGTGGCGGGACAGTCCTGATCTTGGGACTCATCGGCATGGCCTCCTCCATCTTTTATACCATGCCGCCGGTGAAATTCGGCTATCGGGGCTTCGGGGAATTGGGGCTTCTCATCAATTTCGGACCGGTAATCGTGCTGGGTTCCTACTTCGTCCAAGCCGGTCAGTTGGCCTGGGAACCTTTACTGGCCTCCCTCATCATGGGATTCATGATGTGGTCCATGATTATCATCAATGAAATCCCCGACTATGAAGCCGACCGGGGAGGCGGGAAAAACAACCTCGTGGTGCGCTTCGGCAGAAAAACGGCAGTGAGCCTGTACGCCGGCGGTCTGTCCCTGGCCTACCTTACGCCGCCCGCAGGGATTTGCTTTCAACTCCTCTCTCCTTACACCCTGTTAGCCTGGGCAAGCATGCCCCTGGCCTGGAGATCCCTCAAAATTCTAACCCGCTACCTCGAAGACCCTATCCAGATGGCCCCGGCCAACCTGGCCATGATCAAGGTCCACGCCTTGACCGGCGCCGCCCTGATCGGCGCCTATCTCCTCCAGGGCATTTGGCCCGCCTAGCAGGGGTTTGAAAAGCGAAAAGCCCTGAGAAATGAAAAGCAGCGTCAGGGGAAAGATGTGAAGCAGGAATATGGGGAAATAAGGAGCTGCTTGCTTCTTTTTATACGGAGGTGTAGGATTACGTACCGCTGGCTACAGGAATTGATTAAGAAACTTAACCGGGAGGTATTTTCATGAATGACCGACAAACGGAGAGAACAAGGCCATTGATAATTTCCTTGCCTACGGCCCCAATGCGGCAAGCCGTCCCGGACCACTCCTCCACGCCGGGGTCCGCCTCCCCCGGGAGATGCTATCGGCCACGGGGGAAGTTCTCGACAACCAAGGTCTTCTGCCTGTGAGGGGCTACTGGGAGTAGGGGGTCAATGTTACCATTGTATGGACCAAACCAATCTCATGACCACCGCCATTTCGTTCTAAATATCCCGAATATCCCGTGTCGGTATATGAATCTTCATGTAACTCACAAAAGGAGGGAATCTATGAACTGCGCAAAAAGGGCATTTTTCTACCTAATGATTATGGCCGTGATATTTGCCGGTTCATCGGCCCCGGCCCATGGCGGCCAAAGGGCCGAACCCGCTCCCCGGCTGGACGCGTTTTTCCTCGGCACTAAAGGCGAAACAGGCGATTTCTTTCTCGATATGCTGAACACGATGATGAAGGAGCATATAACTTGGCGACAAAGCTTCCATCCCGAAGATCCGCAGGCCATAAGCGATAAAAGCCTCGCCGCACCGGAAGCGACGGATGCCCGGAAGAAGCTGAAGGAGGTTCTGTCCACGCTCTCCACAAGGCTGCAAAAAGGTTCAAACCCCTGGTTCTCCCCCCGCTACCTTGGGCACATGAGCGCCGATCTGCTCCTCCCCGGCGTTATCGGCTACATGGCCGCCATGCTCTACAATTCAAACAACGTCGTTTATGAAGGCGGGCCGGCCACGACCGAAATGGAGCTCGAAGTGGGATTGCAGTTAGCCCGGTTACTCGGATACAATCCCGAAAAGGCATGGGGAAACATTACCTCCGGCGGCACGAACGCCAACTTCCAGGCCCTCTGGTATGCCAGAAACCTGAAATCCTTCCCCTTGGCCGTCAAAGCCGTCATGCCGGAACTGGTCAAGGGGCTAAACGAAGAACGTCTTCTCAACATGCCCGTAAGCCAGGCCCTGGATCTCCTCGACAAAGTCAAAAACAGCCCCCGCTATGAGACCGTCCTTAAACATACCGTCAAGGGAAAAGGCGTTGATCCCAAGAAGCTCGGGAAACTCCTCGTACCTCAATCCCGACACTATTCCTGGGACAAGGCGGCTGATGTCTTCGGCATCGGCAGCGAAAACATCATTGCCGTTCCCGTAGATAAAAATTACCGCATGGACATTGAAGCCCTGGATCGGACCATCGCCGGACTGGTCAGGGGAAAAACCCCGATCCTGGCCGTAGTATCTGTTCTGGGCAGCACCGAGGAAGGTGCGGTGGACGAAACACACCGCATAGCTGCCCTGCGGGAAAAATACGCCCGCCGCGGCATCGGCTTCTATTACCATATTGACGCCGCCTATGGAGGCTACGTCCGCAGTATGTTCATCGACGCATCAGGGGCGTTTATGAGTCTGGCTCAGGTGCGAAAGACGGCACGGGAGCGTTACCATATTTCTGAAGCCGCAGCCTGGCCGCAGGAAAGCGTTTATGAGGCATATAAGGCCGTGCCGGAAGCGGATTCCGTGACTATTGATTGTCATAAGCTCGGCTATATCCCTTACCCCGCCGGAGCGGTTGTCTTCAAAGACAAGCGGATACTGGCGGNNGGCGGTTCAGACCTTCCACGCCGCCTATGTCCAGGATTTGCGCGCCCAGGCCCCGGTAAGCATCGGCCACTATGTCCTCGAGGGCTCAAAGCCGGGGGCTGCTGCGGCAGCCGCCTGGACAGCGCATCAAGTGTTGCCGCTGAACATGGACGGCTATGGTCGGCTGCTCGGCCGTACGATCAAGACGGCAAACATGTTATATGAAGCAATGGCCAAAGCGGAACCTTTCCAGGCGCAAAACGGCCGGACCTATAAGTTCGTGCCGCTGGTCAAGCCCGATCTGAACATTGTCGATTATGTGCTCAAGGAAGTCGGAAACCCCGGCCTGGAAGCCATGAATAAGCTGAACCAGGCCATTTACGACGAGTGCTCCTATGTCTCCGGAGACTTGATGAAAAAGGATTTCATCACCTCCAAGACCGTCTTTTCTCCGGCGGAATACGGGAACACGCCCCTTGATTTCGTTCGGAAATGCGGCCTAGGCGACGCCGAATGGGAAAAAACGCCGTCGGTGCTGGTGCTGAGATCAACCATCATGACGCCGTATCTGGCCGATGAAGCCGAATTTGCAGCCTATTTTAACAGGTTGGTGGAGATTATGAAAAAAGTAATCACAAAGGTCGGAGGGTAGGTGAAGGGGTCGAAATTGCTGTCTCTGAGCACTGAGGACATCAAGAATCGACCTTTCAATTTCTTCCGGTAGTCAATGGTTGACGGATTTTGGAATGTATGCAAGATTACAACATTACTAAGCATGTCGGGAAATCAGGCAACAGGACAACGGAGGTTGATTTATGAACTTTACACGAATAACTGTTAATCACTCCCAAATGAATGGAATGCCTTGTATCCGTGGCTTGAGGATTCCCGTGTCGACGATTGTCGCTATGATAGCGGAAGGAATGAGCGATGCGGAAATCCTGGCAGCCTATCCTGACCTTGAAAAGGGTGATATCGCAGAATCTCTGCGGTATGCTGCGGAAGCGCTCCGCGAACGTGGATTACCGCTAGTAATGCAGGCATGAAATTTTTGATCGATAACGCCTTGTCTTTACTGGTCGCAAAGGGATTGAGCATGGCGGGATACGATAGCGTTCATGTGCGCGATTATGAAATGCAAAGTGCATCGGATCCGGAAATACTGGAACGTGCCCTCAATGAAAATCGCATTATCGTCTCAGCGGATACCGATTTCGGAACATTACTTGCGCTCCGTGCCGAGATCAAACCTTCCTTCATTTTATTTCGCGGCATGACAACACGCCGACCGGAAAATCAGCTACAAGTCCTGTTAGCAAACCTGTCAGCTTTAGAAGAAAGCCTTGAAAAAGGTTGTGTCGTTGTTTTTGATCAAAGCAGAATTCGTATCCGTAACCTGCCGATAAGCGGTTGATATGTCTTCCTGAAAGAAATAGTGGACATACCTTAAATATTAATGTAGCTTCCACATCGAAATTGAGTACTAGGGAACCACTTCATGGTTATTTTAGGGAGTTTTGTTTGTCCACAATCCACCTGTTTCAAGGATTCGATTTCACGTTATTAGAGCGCGACGACTTTCTAGAGGACTCAGTCCGAGAAGAGCTTGTGGTTCCACTGCTTTCGGCTCTAGGCTACTCCGCATCACCTCCAAACCAGATCATTCGCAGTCTTCACCTTCAGCACCCATACGTCTACATAGGAAGTGTGAAAAAACCAATTAGCATTATTCCGGACTACCTTATTAAGCGAGAAGGAGAAAACGCATGGATCCTGGATGCTAAAGCTCCAAAGGAAATCATTGACTCGGGGAAAAATGTTGAGCAGGCATATAGCTATGCGATTCACCCTGATGTCCATGTCCCAATTTACGCGCTCTGCAATGGACGGCGATTGACAATTTTCCATGTCAGCCGTTGGCCAGCGATTTTTGATGCTGAACTGTCAGACCTTATTCTACAATGGCCTCTTGTCCTCGATCTTCTTGGTACGCGGGCAGTTTGGCCGGAGGGTCGCCACCCACTTTTTCTCCCCGACTTCGGGCTAATGATGCGAAAAGCAGGCTTAGATCGAGATAACGACGGTGTCAAACTTTTTCAAATCATCGACGCTGTACCAATCGAATACGTTGCTATGGTTCAAGATGACCTCTATTGTGCGACCGGTCGCTACATTCAGGAGTATGCCAAGGGATGCTTCGCAGCGTCGATGATTACGTTCGACTTCGATTCAACCACATACCAACAGCAGTTCTTGCCTGCTCTACCTGCGGACCTCCGTGATCATGTCTGCAAATCTCTCACGCGGCAGCCTTTTAGTATTTTACTGAAAGAGTCGGAAGTTCCAATTATGCTAGTCTCTGCCACTATGGGAGACATGGTTTATGAAAACAAAAATGAGAATTACTGCCCTTTAATCGCTCAAACGTTTGACGCTCTATCGTGAGTATTCCAGTGGCCACTGTATAGATCAATCATCGCAGACACCTCAGTCCGCATCAGCGCCCGCTGAATTCCAATCGAAACCTGCATACTTTGGAAGTTAATTTTTCCGAGAACGTGGGGTATTGTAGCCAAGCTGAAGTATATGATTGACAGGCTTAAACAAGAAAGATAACTTTCACTCTGGTAATCCTCATCCACCGGACGGCTGAAACCGTCGGTAATGTAAAATGGTAGCCTCAAATGGATAACAAAAAATTCAGTCAACACCGCGGCCCAATATCTCTTGCCATGATCGCCGAGGGAATGAACATAGCCCGTGCAAACGCGAAACGCCTGTTCGAGGATGCAAGCGCATTGTATGAAGCTGGGCGAACGCACAGCGCCGTCGCGCTTGCGATTCTTAGTATTGAAGAGTCAGGAAAGATCTCAATTTTGCGGCAAATGGCGTTGTGCGAGAGTGAAGCCGAGTGGCGACAAGCATGGAAAGACTATAGAAGTCACATTAGAAAGAACGTCGCATGGATCCTTGGTGAACTCGCCGCAAAGGGTGCAAGGACGATTGACGAACTTCGGCCAATTGTAAACTCTGATTCGGATCACCCCAACGTGCTCGATAATCTGAAACAACTTTGCCTCTACACGGATTGTGTAAACAATTCAAAGTGGACTTCACCAGAAGCACTGGAAATCAAAGACCTGGCTTCCTATCTATTACTGATGGCCAAAGCCTTCGTCAAAGGATCTGATGTTACCGAAAAAGAGCTGCAGCTTTGGCGTTTGCATTTACTGCCAGCGAAGCGCGGCTCGTTCGAAGAAAACAAAAGAGCCGTCGCAAATTGGTGGGCTGACATGGGAGCCAATGGTCTTTCGTCAGCAACAGAAGAAGAGATAGAGGCGTTTCTTCGCCCGGTAAACGTCCATTAAATCGACTTTAGAAAAGCATAACCAATGAGGAGTTATTAGAAATTCTGAGGTAAGTAAATGCAAGAGGGAGATGTTTTTTTATATTTGTTGGGTGCTGGGGCAAGCTGTAATGCTTTACCGTTAGCCTCTCAATTCGCTGGACGCCTGACTGAATTCGCAAAAAAACTTAGAATGGCGGGGTCACGCTTGACCGATCTTGATGAGTCCGATCTTCCTTCGACTGATCCAGTGTGGGGAGATGCCCGCAAAGATCTGGCCACCGCTATTGAATGGTTGGCGGAGGAATCTTCTCACCACGCATCAGTTGATACGTTTGCTAAAAAACTTTATTTCCGGAAAGACGGAGAGGCGTTTCGAAAGCTCAAAGCCGCACTTTCTGCCTATCTCATCGCGGAACAGGCTCAGAAAAATGTTGATTTGCGCTATGATTCGTTTCTTGCTTCCGTCGCTGAGTTCGACGAAAACATGAAGATTCGCCTTCCACGGAAGCTTCATATTCTCACTTGGAATTATGATACACAATTAGAAAAAGCTTTTTATGGATTCTCTGGAGATCAGGACACAGTTGAAGAGAAAATAACCAATAATAGACGTCAGATCCACAGAATCAACGGATGTTGCGGGCGAGAATTTCCCGGTAACATTGATAAATGGTTTCATTCAGCTTGGGATGCAACACCTGGTGCTGGATGGAAGGCAGCCATAGGTTTATATAAGGAATATATGGGAAAGCCTATCGGGCGGCAGGGTCCTGACATTTGTTTTGCGTGGGAGAACTCAACAACGAGCTATTCATACCTAGATGAGGTATCTGTACTTGTTGTAATTGGATATTCTTTCCCATATTTCAATAGAAAAGTGGATAATTTGATTTTTAGACAGTTTGGGCCAAAGCTACGGAAGGTTTACCTTCAATGTCCGGAAGTCGATCATGCTTCGGTTATTGAGCGACTTAAGTTGCTTCTTCCTCCTCTCGATGAGTCCATCATTTCTATAACCAGCACAGACCTCTTCTATATTCCTGACGAATTCTGAAGAAATATCCGATAAATAAAAATCAGATCGGCGAGAAACGTGGTTATAATCAGTAATGGTGAAATTCTGTTGCGGTATGGTCACCAAGAGTTGTAGATGAAAGAGCGTCATTCAACATTTTAGGCATGGTTAAAATAAATTTGAAAATGTCAAAATTCCTCGAAACCGCTTATGTTCTACTTTCCGGAGGTCAGGATTCCTTTGTCTGCCTGGTATGGGCGTTACAGAATTTTGAAACGGTGGAAACCGTCAGCATCAATTATGGCCAGCGGCATAGCCGGGAATTGGATTATGCAGCCAAAATTGCCGCCCATTTTGAGGTACGGCATACGGTCTACGATATCGGCAACTTTATGAAAGCGATTGCCGATAGTACCCTCCTTAATCAGGGAGACCATAGTCACAGCCATCCGTTAGCTGCTGACCTGCCGGCGAGTTTTGTCCCCAACCGGAACGGATTATTTCTGACGATTATTTCCAATCATGCCTTTCGAAACGGCGAAAAACGGATCAACTTAGTCACAGGTACGTGCGAGACGGATTTTTCCGGGTAT
>DMAT01000023.1 GCA_003451635.1 Syntrophus sp. (in: bacteria)
GCCATAAAATTCCAGCCAACTATCCTTTTATCGGCGCCGATTTTAATGTCACCCGCGCCGGCGTCCACCTCGATGGACTGATCAAATGTGAAGAGATTTACAACATCTTCGATACTACCAAGATTTTGAAAAGACCGATTGTTACCATGGGAACAATCGGTCTTTTCAAAATCTTGGTAGTATCGAAGATGTTGTAAATCTCTTCACATTTGATCAGTCCATCGAGGTGGACGCCGGCGCGGGTGACATTAAAATCGGCGCCGATAAAAGGATAGTTGGCTGGAATTTTATGGCCGATTTCTTTTTCAAAATAACGGGCGATGTCGGTGATAACCGTCGTATCGATACCGTTGGTTGATCCCGTCAAGCCGATATATTCGATGATCAGGGCCTCAATGGGGGGATTGCCGGTCCGCTCTCCAAGTCCCAGCAAGGTTGAATTAGCGGCGGCGCAACCATAAAGCCAGGCTGTGGAGGCGTTGATCAAGGCCTTGTGAAAATCATTATGACCATGCCACTCCAGGAGGTGACCGGGAACGCCGGCGTCATCGATAAAGGCCCGGATTAACTTGTCAACGCTTCTGGGCAGGGAGGCGCCGGGATATGTTATTCCATATCCCATGGTGTCGCAGAGACGAATTTTTATATTAACCCCCGATTCTTCTCGGAGTTTCATAAGCTCAATGGCAAAGGGAATGCAGAATCCATAAATATCGGCGCGGGTGATGTCCTCAAAATGACAGCGGGGGATAATGCCTTCGTCAAGAATTGATCGAACGATATTCAAATAGGCGTCCATAGCCGTCCGGCGGCTTTTATTCATCTTAAGAAAGATGTGGTAGTCTGACACAGAGGTGAGAATACCCGTTTCTTTCAAGCCCGCGTCTTTAACCAGGTGAACATCTTCTTTGGCGGCCCTGATCCACCCGGTGACTTCCGGATACTTCAAACCGAGGGCCATGCATTTTTCAACGGCTTCCCGATCTTTTTTGCTGTACAAAAAGAACTCGGTTTGACGAATAACACCATTTTCACCGCCGAGACGATTCATGAGCACAAAAAGATCGAAAATCTGTTTTACTGTGTAAGGCGGCCTTGCCTGCTGTCCGTCCCGGAAGGTTGTGTCGGTAATGAATATTTCATCAGCCGGTGAGATTGCCATCAACTTGTGATCGAAATCGATTCTGCTGACTTCATCGTATGGAAAGACATCCTTCTGGAGGTTAGGAGATTCGACATCTTTCAATTCATAACGCCAAAACTCTGTATGCTCGTGATCGAGAACTTTTTTATTCTTATTCCACTTCGCCATTTTTATGATGCTCCCAAAAATAAGAGAGGGCGCATGAGATCTCCTTGCGCCCTCTCGGATAAATCATGTCGGATACTTTATTTCATCGGGGGCGTGCTTCCTTTTGGAGGTGTGTATGGTTTTTTCGCCCCTGCTTTTTTTCTTGCCTTTTCGATGTCTTTCATACTGAAACCATCCCGGGGAATAATTAACTTCTGACCGGGATAGATACGGTTGGGATTCTTGATCTGGGCCTTGTTTGCATTATAGATGATTGGCCAGAGGTAATCGTCGCCATAAATATCTTTGTACTTGGCAATAAACCAGAGGCTATCCCCTTTTTTCACCACGTACACGGTGGTGGCACCCGATGAAGCTGTCGAGGCGGCCTTAGCTTCGCTGCTTGCTGCTCCGCTTTGGGCAGCCACCTTGCTCTCGTCCGTAACCACCTTATCAGAAGCGGTTCCTGGATCGCCACTTACAGCTTTTTTTGCGCAACCTGCAAAAGAAAAAATCATCATTAAAGAAAAAATTATACTGCATAATGACATCCACCGGTTTTTCTGAGACATACCAACATCCTCCTTTTTAATATGAATTATTGAAATACGCTCCGCGTGCCTTGCTTGTATAAACATGAAGGTTGTTTGTCAATGAAAAATTGCTTTATTGAACGATTTTCAGAGACAATTCCATAAGCTGTTCGATACTAACCCGCGAGGGGGCTTCTGACAGCAGGCAAGTAGCCTTCTGTGTCTTTGGGAAGGCGATCACGTCGCGGATGGACTCCGCCCCGGTCATGAGCATGATGAGACGGTCAAAACCGAAGGCTATCCCTCCATGAGGGGGGGTGCCGAACTCAAGGGCGTCGAGGAGGAAGCCAAACTTGATGCGGCTTTCCTCTTCGTCAAGACCGAGAGTCTCGAAGATCGCTGCCTGAACGTCTTTTCTGTGGATCCGAATACTCCCTCCGCCGATCTCAGAGCCGTTCAGGACAAGATCGTAGGCCCGGGCCCTTACTTTCCCGGGATCGGTCTTAAGATACTCGAGATCCTCCAAGACTGGTGAGGTAAAGGGATGATGGGTGGACATGAAGCGTTTTTCCGTATCGCTATATTCCATGAGGGGAAACTCGGTAATCCAGGTGAAGGCATAGGCTTGCGGATCAATAAGACCAAGTTTTTTTGCAACATAAACGCGAAGGTTGCCGAGGGAATCATGGACAATCCGCGGTGTGTCGGCAACAAAAACGATCAGATCGTCCGCCTTTGCCTCCATGCGTTCCTCGATACTTTTGATTTCCTCCGGTTTAAGAAATTTCGCAATGGGCGATGTCCAGCCGTCGGCGTTCATCCGCGCCCAAGCCAGGCCCTTGGCGCCGTATTCACTTACGTAATCACGCAAATGGTCGAGATCCTTCCGGGAGAGACTCCGGTTGTCTTCGATCTTGATGGCCTTGATAACGCCTCCCAAAGAAGCGACTTCCTGAAAGAGCTTGAAATCCGCCGTTTTGAGAATGTCGGTCAGATCCCTGATTTCAAGGGCGAAACGAACATCCGGATTGTCTTTTCCAAACCTTGAGATGGCTTCATGGTAGGGAATCCTGGGTAAGGGCAGTTTGAGGTCAATGCCGAGACAGGCCTGGAACAGATGGGCCATGAAACCTTCCATTACTGTAATCAGGTCGTTTTCATCGATGAAGGACATCTCGATATCGATCTGTGTAAATTCCGGCTGACGGTCGGCCCGGAGGTCTTCGTCACGGAAACACTTCACGATCTGATAATACCGGTCAAATCCGGAGACCATCAACAACTGCTTGAAGATCTGCGGCGACTGGGGCAGGGCATAGAACATGCCCTGGCTCACCCTGCTGGGAACGAGATAATCACGCGCCCCCTCAGGCGTACTTTTTGTCAGAAACGGGGTTTCCACTTCTATAAAACCTTCCCGTTGAAAGTATTCGCGGGTGGCGGCCGCCGCCTTGCTCCTCAATAATAATTTTTTCTGTATATCCGGCCGCCGCAGATCGAGATAGCGGTATTTAAGGCGCACGGTTTCCGATATCTCCGCAGTAGCGCTGTCGATAAGGAAGGGGGGGGTCCGGGACTCATTGAGAATCTCCAGTTCCTCCACCATGACCTCTATCTGGCCCGTCTTGAGGTCGGGG
>DMAT01000154.1 GCA_003451635.1 Syntrophus sp. (in: bacteria)
CGCCTGAGGCGACGGTCGAGTCCCAGACGGTACGGATCCCGGTGAGGGATGGGGCTGCCAGCTCTTTGGTCAGTTCCCCGGATTTTATCGGCTTGCCATACTTATCAACGATCATTACCAGGCTCCCTCAATGGTGCCGAAACCGGCTGTTGTCTTGATTTGCCGCCCGTCTCGGTCTCCGTTTATGTTTCGCTTTCTGACAGGGTGATAGGCGTATTCCACTTCACCTTCCTGCCCGGTGGCATGCCAGGCCATGGCCCCGGCAATGCCGGAGTCGCCGTGGCGCTGCTTGCTGCTCTTATCGTTGGTCTTTCCTTCGGGCAGCCTGGCCACACCCTTGATGATCTTGAAGGCCCGGTGGTCCTCAATCATGTCGGCATCCTTGGGCAGGAGAATGGTCTTGTCTTCAAAAGCAGCCTTGTATTTGGGCATGTTTTCCCGGTACCAGGGCTCGCTGGGCATGATCTCGGAGATCCGGTTCTGCCCGTACTTCTGGGCCGCAACCTCTGCCAGGTATTGGCCGTTACCGCGTGCGTCGAAGGATCCATGGCTGAAACGCGGCAGATGATCAATGATGAAAAAGACGATCTGTTTCTGCTGCTGGAAAGGAATGTTGCGCAGTTCCAGGGCGAATGGTGCCCGAAAGGTGGCGGCTTGAGTCTCCTGCAGGGGAATGATCACGGTTAGATCCCCGGTGCGGCCAAAGTCCTCACCCAGGTAAGACCGACGTTTGGGATCCAGCTCCTGCAGGATGGGTAGGAGCGTGTCCTCGCACCATGCCTCCACCTCGGAAACCCGCAATTCCTCAGCCAGATATTTGAACTCATCCTTCTGCTCATACCGGATTACCGGGATGTCGGCGCTCATGCAGTTTTCAATGAGTACCCGCGTCAGGAAGGTGCCGGAGCCATTGGATGGGATGCAGAACAGCTCTTCGTCGGCGGAGTCACGATAAAAATCGATGATCCCCTGACGCCAGATCGCCTCGGCGTCCGGGCTCCATTTTTCCCCGGTTTTGAGACAAATGCGCTGATAAAGCCCTTGCGCCAGGGCATCATCAAAGGTGACCCGGTGCAGGCTATAGTTTACGCGGCCGGAGCGGATATCCTTGACCAGTTCATTGAAGGGGTTTTCGTCGCCGTCATGAGTGGAGATGATCCGCACCTCTCCGCCCCAGATCAGCAAGGCCATTGCCGCCTTCATCAATTCTTTTAGATCGTCATGGAATGCCGCTTCATCAATTACCACCCGGCCCTGTTTACCGCGCAGGTTGCTGGGCCGAGACGATAGGGCCACGATCTTGTGGCCGGAGGCGAAGCGGATCCGGAAGGTGAGAATGTCTTTGTTCTCATCAATAAAGACCTCTTCTTCCACCTGGCCTGCGGCGAGGTCGTACTGCTTGGCCCAGAAGGCGCAGTCGTTAATGAATTCCTCGGCCATGTCCTTGTTGTAGCCGATATACCAGACGTCATCGCCGGTCTCGGAGGCGGCATAAAGGGTATCATCAGCGGCCTCCGACCAGGAAAGACCGATGCGGCGGGACTTCTCAATGACCTTAACCTTGGCCGGATCTGCGGCCCATGATTGTTGGTAAGGAAGAAGGACGTAAGGAGTGGCGGCTATCTCTGTCATGGCCGGTTCATTCGTAATTCAAAATTCGTAATTCGTAATTGATCCATCATGCCCCGATCCCCAGAATCTGACGGCGGATATCTTCCACCGTATCAGCGGACAGCCCGGTTTTCTTCACTTCCCGCACCACTTCTTCGGCAACCCGGGTTGCCTTTTCCATCTTGTCCCAGCGCTCCAGGAGCGCCCCGACCTTCGAGAGGGTGTCCATCATCGGCGCGGTGCGTTCGCGGGCAGATTGGCCCTCCAGGAAGGTGAGCTGATCTTCAAAGAGATCGCGCAGCCGCTGGATATTGCCGCGCTTCTGGCTTCGGGCACGATCCCACTCGTCCATGGTCTGGCCGGGGACAAGGGTTTCCGCCTT
The DNA here is from genome assembly GCA_003451635.1 of Syntrophus sp. (in: bacteria). Taxonomy (GTDB): domain Bacteria; phylum Desulfobacterota; class Syntrophia; order Syntrophales; family UBA8958; genus UBA8958. Next base: position 1,994 of record DMAT01000154.1, read on the forward strand.
CCAGCGGGCCAGCGAGGTCACGCTGATTCCAAGTTGCCCGGCAATCGCCGAAAGGTTATGGCCATCGGCGTACAGGCGCATGGCCTGGGGGGCGAGAATCGCCTTGTCTCCTTTAGCGGCCAAGGGCTGCCTCCAGCTTCCTGATCTGACTGATCAGGGATAGCAGTTCAGCCTGGGCCATTACCAGTTCATCCATGTGGGCGGCTGCCTCTGAGATCTGCAGGTCCTCATGATGTGGAATTAACGCCGTGTTCAGTTGCCCGCGAATCAAGGTGCAAAGACCTTCTATTCGATAGCGCAAGGCCTGTGCCTCCCGATCAAGACCGATTTTTTTCCCTTCCATCATTAATCGTTCGCTCATTGGATATCCTTTGGGCTTGCGCCCTTCCTGATCAACGGACAGTGCATGTTCGTCATCACCGCTTGCTTGGTTTCGGTGGTCTCTTTGGTTGTCCACACCAACAATTCCCGGAATCCCTTGGCCATCTCGGCAAATCCCTCCGCCAGCTTGGTGCAGGTCTCGGTCTGGGTAAAATTGTTTTCATACATCTGCACCACCGCTTCAAAGCGCCGGTTCTGGTAGATTGACACTGCGGCCAATACAATCCAGGGCGCCAGCAGGATAAAAGCAATCAATGAACCAGTCGGAGCCGTGCCCAACCTCTCAATAATGGTAGAAAACGCGGCCAGGGCCGCAATCTGTTCAGGAGTCATGCTATCCTCTCTGGAAATCGTTCTTTCATTATTTGACACCCAATGCACAGGCTGCAACCGGGAACCGCCAGTCTTCTGGCCTCGGGGATCTCCTCTTCGCACCAGGCGCAGGGGAGGAATTCGGGGACATGACCCGAACCGGCTGTTTGGTTCGGTATCGTGTCCCCGGAATTCCGGTTTCGGTGCCTCGCAATAGCTTCCGCGTTCAAACGGGCCTGATAGTCCTGGCCGTAATNNGCCTTCATCCATAATCAATTACGAATTTTGAATTACGAATTACGAATTAAACGCCGGGCGAATCGTAATTCGTCATTCGTAATTCGTAATTCAGTTCAATCACGGCGCATACAGCACCGGGTTGTCATGGGCAACAGCAGCGCCGCCCCCAAACCTGACGCCTGCATACACCCACCAGGCACGGACGGATAACATCCCGTCCTCCCGGCAGATCGTGCGCAGGATCTGGTCGGCTGCTTCTCTGTACGCGTCATCAAGGCCATGTTCGCGCATGAGCTGATACAGCGAATCGTGGACCAGTGATCCCCGGATGAAGTCCCTGGTGTCAAGGGCTGGCCCCGATGGCCCATCCCAGGCATACCCTTTCTTGATCCTAAGTAGGCCATCTCGCCGCAAGCTTATAAAATCCGAGTAGATATCTCTGTCCGGAGTGATCGGGATTACTCTTAGATAATCCTGAACGAGCTGATACTTATATCCTTCCTTGTAAGCAATCCTCGGCTTTTCAGGGTCAACGCGGTCAAACTTCGCTGACCATGCCGCCCATTCTTCCTCGTTGTTATTCGTAATTCGTAATTCGTCATTCATAATTGCTTTAGCCTTCCCGCAGAAAACGATGATGGTCGATGTCGACAACAAAGGTCATACTGGCGGCCCAATAGGGCGGCTCACCTCCCACCATGCCCTGCAGAGCATAGTAATGGGTGGCCCCGTGCAGGGTGTCCCCTGCCAGCCACTCCGTCTGGGCGGCCTGGTCGTTTTCCATGGCATGCAGGAATGCCGCCATGTCTTTTATCCAGACAGCCGGGTCTTTCAGACCGTTATTGAAATAGGAAAACTGCTTGCGGGCCTTAACCACATCCTCGACCGGCCAGCCCTTGGCCTTGGCCCTATTCAGGATCACCTTGACTACGGCCTTCTGGCCGATGTCGCTTTCGCCCCTGGCCTCGTGATAGACGGTAAGCGTCAGCCAAAACAGGATCTTGATCATGAGAACACCCCGTGGAATTGGTTAATCATCAATCGTTGGTGTGTTCTTTATATACGGACTACTGGGGATGGTATATGTGAGAGGGTTCAGGAGATGGGGGCGGGGGGATGGGGGATGCTATTAAATTAAGACCGCCAACTATTTGCGTTATGGGAGAAAATCAACTACAAGAAATGAAGGTATGAGAACGGTACGGAATTTAATTCTGCCCCGTTATTTATTGGTAACAAGGATGATGGGTGCGACATATTCAGGGTAGAATCGGGGACGGGCCATATTTTTGGATAGATAAACGTGGTTTGCCCCCAATCCCTACCTATATTTTGGTGGATCCTGCTTATTCCACTGTAAGAAAAACACATAAGAGGACAGCATGTTTCAGGATATTGAGTTCGGTGAAATTAGTGCAGAAGTTGAACTTGAAATAAATCCTCAATTAATCACCAAAGGATTTTATAAATACTGTGACATTATTGACAATATATTAAACAAACATCATTTTCTTATACTCGGAAACAAAGGGACAGGAAAATCAATTATTGGAGAACATCTTAGATTATCTGAAGGACTGCAAGATGATAAGAGTTATTTATTCTGCCAAAGTGTAAATCTGGCTCAATTTCCATACAAATCATTCAATAAAATAATTTCTGGGCAATCAGATCCAGAAACAAAATTTCCAACAACATGGAAGTGGATATTATTAATCTACATATTAAGATCTTTCAACAAAGACAGTGGGATATCTTGTGATAATTCGATTGGTTTTAACAATGCCGTTGAAACCTTTAAAAAGATAGGATTAATACCAGCGGAATTACATGAAATAGCTCTACTTGCTTCTAAAAATAATTTCAGAATAAAATTGCCGATATTTGAAGCAAGTTTTGATAGCAGCAACACCATTGGAGGAGAACTTCACTATCTTCACATGGTTAGTTATCTTGAAAACACAATTTGTCAAATATCATCCCCTAATAAACATCTTTTAATTATTGATGGCCTTGACGACATCTTATCTTCCAGAGAGATACAATATCAATCGTTGACAGCTTTAATTTCAGAGGCTCAACAAGTTAACAGGATAATGAGAGACAATAATGTGCCTTTTAAGGTTATTGTTTTATGTAGAAAAGATTTATACAGAAGATTACCAGGGCCTAATAAAAATAAAATAACAAGATCCTTTTCTATCGATTTGGACTGGTATCAAGACCAAGTAGATATCAAAGATAAAGAAATTTACAAACTAACTTTATATAGGTCGTCAATTTCAGGGGAGCAAGGAGATATATTCGGAATATATTTCCCTGCAAAAATTAAAGAAAAACACCCGGCTCAATACTTGTTGGAATATACAAGATATACCCCTAGGGACTTCCTGCAGCTATTAACTTATATAAAAAAAACTACAAAAGAAGATTCAGTTAGATCTAGCGACATAATATCTGGAATTAAAGAGTATTCTCAAAAATATTTTTGGCCTGAAATTGAAGATGAGCTTGACGGTTATATATCTAAAAATGATGTTCGTTCCTTTAAATTGGTTCTAATTGAGTTAAACAAAAGGCAATTTATGCTAAACGAACTTATAGAACTAGCTCTCAAGCATGGCTTGTCAAACATTGATTTTCACAAAATCATGGAAACGCTATACGAATGTGGAGCTATTTCAAATATGTTCAAATCAAATGGGCATTCTAAATTTCAATCTAGATTAAAAGATGACAATGATTTCAATCCAGGGTTCCCAATTGTACTGCACCGTGGAATGCACAAAGCTTTAAATATGGGGTAACTCCTAACAATTCAACTATGCTCGGACGAGAATTCCGCCGTGCTTCCTTCATGCCAGCTGGTGCAGATCGGGTAAAGCGTCACTTTTTTCTACAAACCATACAGAACGCTGGAAACACGTTGAAAGAGGAGGGCTGAAATGCTCGAGGAAATTAAACCAAGGGAACAAGCTGGGCGAGACTCCTTTGGTCGTTATAGAGCTCAAGTTCGTTCAGCAGCAATAGCTTCTCTCTCGATACTCGAGGACAAGGATGTGGATCGAATTTACTGTGACCTTCACGATGATTTCGTTGTTAGGCTTAATATCGAGGGGCAGTACTTCTATGTATTTTATCAGGTTAAAACTAATGGGAAGAAAAACCACAACTGGACGATCAATGAAATATTTGGGCTCAACACACAGATCAAAGACCTCAAAAAGCAATGTAATGAGA
>DMAT01000341.1 GCA_003451635.1 Syntrophus sp. (in: bacteria)
CGGGCAATGTCCGGGAGCTTGAAAATCTCGTGGAACGGGAACTCATAAGGAGCAGGGGGCCGAACGGGAATCGTGTCCTGGCCTTTGAGCAATTCCGGTGGCCGCGAAGTTCCGTGGGAGAATGGCGGGTCCCCGATGGAACCAGCCCCCTTTTAAGCCTTGACGAAGCAATGTCCCACCATATCCACCTGGCATTGGAACAGGCAAGGGGGAAGGTTTACGGTCCCGACGGCGCCGCCCGTATGCTGGGAATCAATCCCAATACCCTGAGAAGCAGAATGAAAAAGCTGGGCATAAGCTTGTCGGATCCGCCCACCCCCCCCAAAATCCTTCTTTCAGGATGGGGTTTCAGTAGTCCGTAGGGAAACTTATCCCCATCCCCACTTGGCTCTCCCTTTGACGGCTGGTCTTCTTATTTCATCTTCCCCTGAATCTAAGATATTGCAGGATGATTCGTGGGATATGGAAGAAAAAAACCGGACCGGCCGCGACTACTGGGTAGCACAAGATCAAGAGTACATTCTTTAAAATCACTGCTTAGAAATATGGCAAATTATTATTTGAACTTCACTGGAATAATTCTTTATCCAGGTTAGGTCATGACATAATCAAAGTGAAGATCTTATATGCGGTCATTACGACGATGAGGACGCCAAAGAACTGCTTGATCCGACCGCTCGGGACATAGAGACTCGTCAGTCTGGCCCCCAGGAAAGATCCTGCTGCCCCGACAAGGAGGAGGGCGGCCGTAAGCTGGAGATCGAAGCGTGCCGTAGACATGTGAGGAATGAGGGATGAGAAGGAAGGGGGCATGACGGCAAAGGCGTTGATGCCCGCCGCCTTTTTGGGCTCGAACCCGACGAGGATTAGGGTCGGCATGAGGAGGAAACCGGGACCGACGCCCAGAAGGCCGCTCAAAACGGAAATGGGAACGGAGAGGATCAAGGCCAGCTTGAAATTCTCTTCCCCCGGTCTGGCTTGGACGGGCCGGAAGAGCCGGTAGGCGAGGTAGATCACGGAGAGCAGGTAGGCGATCCAGACGATCATGACAGGTGTATAAAGGACAAGCCAGGCGCCGAAAGGGGCGGACAGCGTGGTGACTACGGCCAGGATAATGGCCTTTCGCCAGTCCACGTAGCCGCTCTGGGCAAATCCGAAAACGGCAAAGAGGGCCGTAATGCCGTTCAGTAGCAGGCTCAGAGGTTGGACTTGATGAACAAGATCGGGGAGAAAAAAGGCCAGGAAAGGAACAGCGGCAAAGGCGACGCCGAGACCCAGCATCCCCGAGGCGACAGCGAGAATACCCAGACCGATAACCATGATAATCATTGGACTCATAGTTCGACCTCCTGTGAAGCTGCCATATCATTTTTGTACATTGCTGTAAAGTAATATGGAAGAGTGGAATCAGACTGGTTATGTAAAGCGCTAATGAGGAGGACTAGAAGTAGTAACCGGCCCGGAATTCAAAACGGTAGTCGTTGGCTTTTTCTCCAAATTCCGTGTCCCGGCTTCCCCGGATAAAACCTGCCCGGAGGCGGAGTTCCAGATTGGTGATGCCCGTGTATAGCAGCTCCGGCGTGATGTTGTAGCTCTGGTCGTCGAGATTGAACATGACTGTCACGGCGGGGGTAAAGTAAAGAATATCAAAAGGTTCCTTCTGACTAAGGCGCAATTGCAGATAATCCTCCATCGGGCTGAGTCGCCCGTAACCGCCCGTGGCAAGGCTCTGGGCGACATTCATCATCTGAGCATTTCCCGTACTCTGGTAACCGTTGTAGCCCCGGCGGATGTAGTTGTAGTAGTTCTTCATGTCGTCGGCGCTGTACCCCGTGCCATTGTGGTAATACTCCAGGATCGTCGTCAGGTCAAAGGTGGTCAGGTGACGGATCCCCATGAGGCCGCTGACAACGTTCTGGGGCCGCGATTGGAGGACGCCGGCATTATCCAGAAACGGCTGCTGGTAATCACGGATATAGGCCAGCTCGCCGTGGATCTCGAAGCTCGTCGTGATATTCCGGGAGAAATCCATTCCCATGCGGGCCGTGCGGCTGCCGTCGGCGGCGAAGATAAAGTCCAGATCAGTATCGTAAAGGAGGAGATAGACCTTCCCGGCTGCGTTGATGCGGTTGTTCACGCCGAAATCGTCGTTGATGTGATCATAGACGGGAATGATCACGGGAGTGAAAGCAAAGGTTTTTAAGGGACCGTCGAAGCTCCGGATGTAATCCATCGTCGCCATGATGTACCCTTCGATCGGCAGGTCCGGGTCATAGGGATCCTTGGGGCGGTCGATGAAATTAACCGGATTCCAGGCGTATCCCTTACCCCATTTCAAGGTCTTTTTGCCGACCTCAACCTTCCAGGAAGGCGATGGTTTCAGGGTCCCGTAGCCGTCGAAGATCGCCGTCCGCTCGTTCCCGTTGGCAAAGGTCGAATAGCGCAGGTCCGTATTGATCTTTACAAAGACGCTGCCGATGCCCTTTTCATAGCTCCCCGCCAACTGGAAGCGGCCGTTCCATTCCATCAGGGTCGAACGCGGGTCCTGATAATACTGGAGTTGGTAGAGGGCGGCGTCCTTGTCCAGGACGTTCAGAACGGGCCGTAATTCCACATAGCCGCCGAAATGATAGGGTTTCTTCTCGATCTCTGCGGCATCAAAGGTGTAGGATTCCTCGGCAAGGACCGCGACAGGAAAGAAGAGCATGAGGATCACAAGCAGAATTAAATTTCTTTTCATATACATCTTGCCGATTTCTCGTAAAAAGTCCTCTTAACCCTCATGCCGGCGAAAGCCGGCATCCAGAACTTACCAATATTACTGGATTCCGGATCAGGTCCGGAATGACA
>DMAT01000087.1 GCA_003451635.1 Syntrophus sp. (in: bacteria)
GCGGTTCCATCGAAGAAGCCCTCATTCTCGCCAAAAAGGCCCTGTTGCGCCCTCTGGGGGAGAAGAACGGGCGGGATGAACGCCTTAACGATCTTGAACAGGATATACTCGCCGACGTGAACCGGATGGGCGGCGGCCCCCAGGGATTCGGGGGCAGTGTCTCCGCCCTGGCCGTCCATGTGGAAATGAAGCCCTGTCACATCGCCAGCCTGCCCGTGGCCGTGAATATCCAGTGCCATGTGGCGCGGCATCGTGAGGCCATCATATAGGATGCAAAATTACCGATCTATAAAAACACCGTTGACCGATGAGCTGTGTGAAAGTTTGCATGCCGGCGATATGGTCCTGTTGAGCGGAAAGGTATTTGCCGCCCGGGATGCGGCCCACCGTCGCCTCCAGGAAACCCTCCAGCGCGGAGAGGCGCTTCCCTTTGACATCCGGGGGGCGGTAATCTTTTACGCCGGTCCTTCGCCGACCAGACCGGGGCGTATCATCGGTTCCATCGGTCCGACGACGAGTTACCGGATGGACCCTTTTGCCCCCCTGCTGATGGAACAGGGAATGAAGGGCATGATCGGCAAAGGGAAACGGTCGGCCGAAGTCGTGGCGGCCATGGAGCGTCACAAAGCCGTGTATTTCGGGGCCATCGGCGGGATCGCCGCCCTGACGGCGCGCTGTGTCCGCAGCGTTGAACTGGTGGCCTACGCAGACCTTGGACCCGAGGCGATCCTGATGCTTGAACTGGTCGATCTGCCCGTCGTTGTGGTCAATGACACGCAGGGCAGGGACCTCTACGGGGAAGCCCTGAAACATGGTAAAGGTGAATGATCAGACCGGAGCGAACGATTGAAAAACTCAAGCGGGGCGACAAGGTTGTCATTGCCGCCCTGGGTGACTCTCTGACCCAGGGGTGGATGGTACGGCGCGGTTATATCCATTTCCTCCGGGAGATGCTCAAAGCGCGTTATCCCCAAAGCGCCCTGACTATCGTTCCCAAGGGCATTCCCGGAGACTCGGCGGATAACGGCCTCTATCGCCTCCGCTACGATATCCTTGAATACAACCCCGACTGCGTACTCATCCAGTATGCCATAAATGACGCCTTCATGGGCTACACCTCCCGGCAGTTCCGCAGTACGATCCAGGAAATAATTGAAGAAATTAAGGCAGATGGTGATGCGGACATCATCCTGGTGACGTCGAGTTATATCGGCGACAATGCCGATGCGGAGGTCATCGGGGAGTTTTACCGCCAATTGGAGGAACTGGGGGTCGCCTGCGGCCTGCCCGTCGCGATGGTCCATGAATACTGGAAAGAGAGGATAGATGAGGGGGTAGAATACAGGACCCTCGTCCAGTACGACATGGTCCACCCTACGGAGGACGGCTATCGGTTCATGGCCGAGGCCATAGCGGTGCTATTTTAAGACAACGAGGGCGTCCACGGCGACAGGTTGACCGTTGGGGCGGATCTTCAGGGGGTTGATGTCGATTTCGGCGATCTCTCCGTATTCCAGGCCGATCTGACCGACGGCCAGGAGGATGCGGGCCATGGCCTCCCGGTCCACTGCCCCTTCTCCGCGAAAGGGGTCAAGAATCTTCACGGCCCTGATGTCGGACATCATGGACCGGGCGTCTCCCGTTGTCAGGGGGGCGATGCGGAAAACCGTGTCTTTTAATATCTCCGTGAGGATGCCGCCCAGGCCGAACATGACGGCCGGTCCAAAATGGGGATCCCTGGTCAGACCGCAGACTAGTTCCCTCGCTCCGCCGACCATTTCTGAGACGATCAGGGCCTCGCAACCGGGAATCTTCAGCAGCCGCTTGCCTTCCGATTCGATTTCTCCGGGCGTCTTCAGATTGAGGACAACGCCCCCGACTTCGGTCTTGTGGGTGAGGCCGGCGCCGGTGGCCTTCAGGGCCACGGGATAGCCCAATCCGGCCGCCGCCGCGACGGCTTCATCGGCGTCGATTGCATGGATATCCCGGGAAACGGGGATGCCGAAAAGGGCCAGGAACCTCTTGGAGTCGTATTCACTCAGGGTTTTCCGGCCTTTGGCAAGGGCATCCTGGATCATTGAAGCGGCTTTAGTCATGGGTTTATCCTCGATAGTTAAGGTTTAGTCTGTTCATAGAAGAGACCCCTGCCCTTGTCAATATTTTTTCCGGTAATCGGTTTTTTGCCATTGACACATTTCCCCATTTTTAGTACTGGAAGCTACATTTTTGTTTCAGTAAGACATACCAGAAAAAATTGGAGATAGAAGATCATGATTGAAATAAGGTGGCACGGAAGGGGAGGTCAGGGCGCGGTCACGTCCGTCGAGCTTTTGGCGCTGGCGGCGATCGAAGAAGGAAAATACGCCCAGGGTTTCCCGGCGTTTGGTCCGGAGCGCCGGGGGGCGCCGGTCATGGCATATAATCGTGTATCGGAAAAACCCATCAAAATCCGTTCCGGCATCTACAAACCGGATGTGGTCGTTGTCCTTGACCCGTCGCTGGTTGGCCTTGTAAATGTGACGGACGGTCTTAAACCCGAAGGCCTGCTCATTATCAATACCTCGAAACCGGCGGAGACGCTCCGGGAACAGCTCAAATACAAGGGTAAGCTGGCGACCGTCGATGCCACCCACATCGCCCGGGAGGAGCTTGGCGTTCCCATTGCCAATACGACGATGCTGGGCGCGGTCATGAAGGTGACTAAGGTTCTGAAACTGGAATCTCTGAACGAGCCCCTCGAGGAGCGGTTCGGGAAGATTGCGAACAAAAACAAGAATGCCCTCAAAAGGGCCTATAACGACGTTAAACTGGCAAAGTAAAACGATTATTGAGGTGTTTTCCATGAAACAGAAGAAATGGCCGGAAGCCTGGCAGGAAGTTACCCCCGGTTGTATGGTGTTCGAGCCGGGGAGCGCCAGTTTGTATAAAACGGGAAGCTGGCGAGCCCAAAGACCCATCTGGGACAACAAGAAGTGTATCAAATGCGGCATCTGTTATATATTTTGCCCCGAGGCCTGCGTCTCCGAGAAAGAAGAGGGCTTCTTTGCGGCGAACCTGGACTATTGCAAAGGCTGTGGAATCTGCGCCCATGAATGCTGGCCCCAGGCCATCGTCATGCAGGAAGAGGAGGTGTGACCATGGGTAAACGTATTGGCATGGAAGTAGGAATTGCGGCTGCAGAGGCCGTGGGGCTATGCAACATCGATGTGGCCGCCGTTTATCCCATCACCCCCCAGTCTCATATTGCGGAACATTTATCGGATATCGTTCATGACGGAAGGATTGACGCCGAGTTCATCACCGTGGAATCGGAGCATTCCTCAATCAGCGCCTGCGCCGGCGCATCGGCGACGGGAGCCCGGGTCTACACGGCCACCAGTTCCCAGGGACTTATGTACATGCATGAGGTGCTCCCCATCGTTTCGGCCATGCGGCTGCCCGTAGTCATGGGCAACGCCAACCGCGCCATTGCCGGGCCCCTGAACATCTGGAACGATCATTCGGACATCATGAACCAGCGGGACTGCGGCTGGATCGTCATGCATGCGGAGAACGGCCAGGAGGTCATCGACATGACCATCCAGTCTTTCAAGATTGCCGAACATCCCGACGTCATGTTGCCGACGGTCGTCAACATGGACGGATTCCAGTTGACCCATATGATCGAACCCCTCGAATTTCCTACCCAGGCAGAGGTGAACAAGTTCCTGCCCGACCGGGTTCCCTATGCCACCCTCCATCCGGATAAACCAGTCTCCATGGGGTGCTTCAATATGCCCGAAATCTTTACGGAGACGATGAAGGTAAAGGATACGGCCCTGATAAACTCCAAGAGGACGATCATCAAGATCTGGAATGAATGGGGCAAACAGTTCGGGCGGAATTACAAACCGGTGGAGACCTACAAGACCAAAGGGGCGGAGACGCTCATTCTGACCGTAGGTTCCATGGGCGAGACGGCGTCGGTAGCCGTCGATGAAATGAAAAAAGCGGGCAAGTCCGTCGGTCTCGTGAAACTGAGACTCTGGCGTCCCTTCCCCCTCGATGAACTCCGGGCCGCGATCAAAGGCTGCAAGACCCTGATCGTCATGGATCGCTCCGTCACGTTTGGCGGTATCGGCGGGCCTGTAGCAACGGAAATCAAATCGCTTATCTTCCACGACAAGGATCGGCCCCGCATCGTCAATTACCTTATGGGGCTTGGCGGCCGGGATGTTATGGTGGAGGATTTCATCACCATGGTGGAGCGGGCGGCCAAAAAGAAAGACGAAACCTATGAATTTTATGGGGTGAGGGAATGATGAACACCGTAGAGAATTTTGAAATATTTGCACCGAAGCTCATTGACAAAAGAGAATTGTTCAGTCCCGGGCACCGCGCCTGTCAGGGCTGCGGAGAGGTTCTGGCTCTCCGGCTGATCATGAAGGCCCTGGGAGAAGATACGGTGGTTTCCAACGCCACGGGTTGTATGGAAATTATCTCCACCGCCTATCCCCATACGGCCTGGGAAGTTCCCTATATCCATGTGGCCTTTGAAAATGCTGCCGCAGTGGGATCGGGTGTGGAAGCGGGACTGAAGGCCCTCCGCAGAAAAGGCAAGATTGCCGACCGGTATGTGAAATCCGTCGCTATCGCCGGTGACGGCGGGACGGTGGACATCGGTCTGCAGGCCCTTTCCGGGGCCATGGAAAGAGGACACGATCTGGCCTTCTTCTGCCTGGACAACGAAGCCTACATGAACACCGGTATTCAGCGTTCCAGTGCGACTCCCTTCATGGCGGCCACGACAACGTCGCCGGCCGGCAAGGCCATCAAGGGTCAGCGAACAGGGAAGAAGAATGTTCCCGAGATCATGGTCGCCCATAACATCCCCTACGTGGCTACAGCCTGTCCGAGCTATCCCATCGATCTGATGAACAAGGTGGAGAAGGCAAGAAATACTAAAGGGCCGGCTTACGTCCATGTCTTTTCCGTCTGTCCGACGGGATGGCGGGGGGCCTCCAATGAAACTATCAAGCTTGGCCGCATGGCCGTAGAGACGGGCTTTTTCCCCCTCTATGAGGTGGAAGACGGCAAGTATCGCCTTACCATGGAATACACCGAAAAGCGGCGCCCCATGGAGGACTACCTGAAGCTGCAAGGACGGTTCAGACATCTGGACCCTGCTGATATTGTTAAGGTTCAGGCCCTGGTGGACAAGGAATTCCGGAAATTGATGCACAAGGTGGAAACATCGGTGCCGTGGAGCGAATAGCCTGCGGGTGGATTAACGGAATCATTCCCAATTCATGAAATCAAGATAAAGGTGACGGAAGCATGAATACAGTGGCATTTAGCAGTTGGAACGGTAAGATCGTGGATAACAGGACCTCAGGAAAAGGGGCGGGCAAGGCGAAGAAGCCCGCAGAAGGGGCCTATCCTGCGGCGTTAGATGGTCGGAGCTATGACGTCCTTATGGGCTGGAACGGTCTGGTGGTCGTCGATCCGAAAGCGGATATAGCGGCACTCACCCTTGCCTATCTCGGAGAGGCGAGAAAGCTCTCCTGCGGCGAATGCTCCGTCTGTATGATCGGCATCGACCGGGTCCGGGATATTTTGCAAGGACTGTCCTCGGGAAAGGTTACATCCAAGGATCTCGTGGAGATAGAAGATATCGTCAAAGGCGTCATGGTCAACAGCAAGTGCAATTTCGGCCGCGCCTCGGCCCTGACCCCGGTCCTCGACGCTGTGAAACACTTCAAGGCCAGTTTCGTGGCGGCGGCGGGGAAGACTGCGGCAAAGAAGGGCGAAGAAAAAGCCTTCCAAGTGGCAGTGACGGCCCCCTGTATGAAAGCCTGCCCGGCCACGCTGGATATTCCCGGCTACATCGAACTTATCCGGAACAATAAATTCAAGGAGTCCCTTGACCTCGTCAGGGAGCGCTGCATACTTCCCGGCGTCATCGGGAGAGCATGCACCCACCCCTGTGAAGACGCCTGTGTACGCAAGGACATGGACGGTTCATTGGCCATTCGCCTCCTCAAGCGGGCGGCGGCGGATCAGGATCTTCAGGGCGGCAGCGCCCTGGCGGTTCCCAAAGAGGAAAAGAAGGAGAAAATCGCCG
>DMAT01000329.1 GCA_003451635.1 Syntrophus sp. (in: bacteria)
GGGTGATGCCGGAGAAAAGCTTCAGTTGGAGCTGGCCGAAATTGCCCTTCGCTACGGCATTAGGGTTGTTGGACCCAACTGCCAGGGGATCAATTATCCCCACCATCACCTCTGCGCCTCCTGGCCGCTCCTGACAAACCAAGGAGGAATGGCCTTTATCTCCCAGAGCGGTACAGTAGGAGCCGCCCTTATGGATTGGGCAAGCGAGGAACATTTAGGGGTCAGTGTCTTTGTCAGTCTGGGTAACCGCGCTGATGTCGACGAATCTGATTGCATCCGGTATTTCGATAATGATCCCCACACCAAGGTTATCGCCATATACATGGAGGGCGTTAAGAGGCCACAGCATTTTCTCGAATCCCTGGCCAAGGCGAAAAAGCCGGTGGTCATCCTCAAGGCCGGGAGGACGGCCCGGGGTCGCATCGCCGCCGAAAGCCATACTAAATCCCTCGCCGGAACCGATGAAATATACAATGCCATTTTTAACAAATACCGGGTCCATAGGGCCGATAATCTTGAGGAACTTTATGATTTTGCCAAGGCCCTGGCATACATGAAGAAGCCGAAAGGAAGGCGGCTCCTGAATATTTCCAGCTCCGGAGGAGCGGCAATTCTCGGCATTGATGAGGCTGAAAAACTTGGCTTTGAAAATCCCGCCCCCAGTCAAGCCTTAATGGAGAAACTGAAATCTTTTCTTCCCGCCCATTGCGGTGTCACGAATCCCATTGACCTGACCGGCGATGCCATCACCGACCCCACCCTTTACTCGCAGGCTATCGCTGCAGCAAAGAGCGATTTTGACACAAGCGTCGTTATTTTTGGCGATCCGATCCATGGCGCCGCAGATATTGTTACCGGCGACGGCGAACTGATCGTTTTTTGCGGAGGGGCCGACGTGGAGCGCGAGGAGGCCAGGAAAATGCACGAAAAGGGGATTCCCGTCTACCCGACACCGGAGCGGGCAATCAGGGCCCTCTATCAGCTCGTACGTTTTGATCCTCCCAAGGCCCCTAAAAAGGGACGTCACAAAGAAATAGTGCGACCTGACCTAAGCCTTCTTTCCGTAAACGAGTCCGTATCATTGATGAAGAAGTATGGTGTAACGGCGGTCGATACATTTCTAGCGGCTACGGCAAAAGAGGCGGTCTCTCTGGCCAAAAAAATAGCTTCCCCGGTAGTCTTAAAGATCGCGTCCCCCGATGTTGCCCACAAAACAGATGTTGGCGGGGTACGCCTCAGTCTCTCCACGCCGGCGGAAATCCGCAAGGCCTATGATGGTATCATGGCCGGCGTCAAGGCTGCCTTGCCAAAAGCACGAATTGACGGCGTCACCGTTTCTCCCATGGCGGGAGCGGATGGTCTGGAAGTGATCATCGGCGTTATTCGCGACCCCCAATACGGTCATGCCCTGATGTTTGGGCTGGGCGGAATATTTACAGAAGTATATCGTGATGTCCAATTTTGCCTGCTCCCGTCAACAGATAAGGAATTCCGTCAAGTCATTAGGGGAATTCAGGGATATCCCCTGCTATCCGGGGTGCGCGGTCAGAAACCGAAGGATGAAAAGGCGCTGATTTCCATGATGAAAGCCATAGCGGCCCTGATCAAAGATCGTCCGGACATCGATCAAATTGATCTTAATCCGGTGCTTGTCTATGAGAAAGGGGCAGTCGCGGTGGATTTCCGGATTTACAGCCGCCAGACTTGAGGTTACTCCACCCCTGCCCTTCCCTTGGAGGGCAGGGCGATATTATTTAGTACCTTGCTTTGATGGGGGAGTGTGTCATATCGATCTCTATGTTTTGGTGTAATAGGGAGTCACACATTAAACCTCCTCCTCAACAAGTGCGCGTAATGTATTCCTCCTCCCCGTCAAGGGGGAGCTCAGGAGGGTGATGGGGTATGATTTCATTGTTTCGATCGTAACACATTAACCAGTCAGGAGAGGGAAATATGAAAGATATGGGGAAGGAAGAAAGGAAAGAAGAGCCGGTCGATGATCTTCAGGCCATTGAAGATCTCTACGCCAGCAAGGAACAAGCCAAGCGTCGCCGATATATCTTTCAAATTGCCCTATTGATTCTTGTGGTGGTCGGTCTGGTTTTTTCAGACACCCTGATGGAATATTTCACCGGCAGAAAGGATAAGCCGTCGGCCAACCGGGTCGAAAATGTTGCCAAAGCAAAAATGGTCCCTGTCAGCCCTGAGGAACGGCAGGCTTTCCTTGGACGTGTAAATGGTTTGCTAGACGAGGGGAAGGTAAATGAAGCTCTGAACCTACTCCTGCAGCATCTGGTACGGGACCCTGAATTTGCTGAGGCTCAATATTTGGCAGGAACAGCCTATCTAAGGCAGGGGCGAGTTCAAAGCGCCTATAGTCATCTAAAACGGGCGACCACCCTCCGGCCCGATTATTATGAGGCACAGGAAAAACTGGGTGAGATCTACCTGATTGCCGGCGACTACAAGGCGGCCCGGGATATTTCAACAAAACTGACGAAGGGAGGGGAATACCTGCAGGACGGTCTGCGGCTGGAATCCGAGATTGCCCTGGCGGAAGGAAACCTGGCCTTGGCCATGCGGAAGGCCAATGCAGCAATGGCAGATCCCAAACAACCACCAAAAGTCAAAACGTCGGCCTATCTGGTCGCCCTTTATTTGCAAAAAGGAGATACCAGAAAGGCTGATGAAGTCGTTAAGAAGCTGGATACGGCTTCTTTGGATTCGGAAACTCTGCTGGCGCTGGCAAAGGTTTACTTGGGCGCAGGCAAAGATGTCCAGGCCCTGACTTTCTTTAAGCAGGCCCTTAAGCGCTATCCCGACAGCGCCGAGGTCAATTACAATTACGCCCAGTACCTGTTCAACAAAGATCAGCTGCGGGAAGCCATTGTTTATTATAAAAAGGCCATGGGGGCCTTCCCCAATGTCCAGATTATTGCCTACCGGCTCAGTCAATGCCTGCTGGCAGCAGGTCAGCGTAGCGAAGCGAAGACGTACATTGACGCCATGACCCAGAGATACCCCAACAGCATTCTGACGCTGGGGCTGAAATTCCAGTATCATATTCTGGCCGGCGAAAGAGGACCGGCAATTGACGCCCTGAACCAGCTGACGAAGCTGATTCCCACGGCGCCTCGGCCTTACATCGTTCTGGCCAATCTCTACTGGCAGGAGGGGATGATTCCCCAGGCGGAAAAGAACGCCTTCAAGGCCATGAAGCTGGGCGAAAAAACAGTCTTGCCCCATCTGATGATCGGCGATATTCTTTTTATTAAAGGGCAGTTCCAACAGTCAATGGCCTATTATGATCGGGTGCTGGAAGTACAGCCTGACAACTTTGTCGCCTTGCTGCAGACAGGGGATCTATACCTGAATATGGGACAACCGAAAAGGGCGGAAGAAAGATACAGGAAGGCTTTAACCACAAATCCGAGAATGAGGTCCCTGCAAACAAAAATTGCCTGGGCCAAGGCCATGGGAGGCGATATCGAAGGAGCCCTGGACATGGACCGGCAATATATGCGGGAAGCGCCCAACGATACCCAGGCTATCAATGCCTATGTCAATGTGCTGATCTACGCCAAACGTCTCGATGAGGCGATAGATACGGTGCAAAAAAGTATCAAGAGGCAGCCGCGGGAATGGTCTTTGCATTACTTATTGGGCGATCTTCATATCCTGAAAAATGATTTCAAGTCGGCGACTGCAAACTATGCAACCGCCTTGGCATTGAATCCCGGAGATATTCCCATGGTTCTCAATGTGGGCGCCCGCTATGAGAAGAATGCCTCTGATGGGGAAACGGAAAAATTTTATCTTGAAACAAGAAGCAAATATCCAGACAATACTTTGATCGCCAATCAACTGGCGTGGCTATATATCGATCGCATGGGGGCGCCTCAGAAGGCTAAGGAACTGGTTGAATTATTAATGGCAGACAAAGAACGACCGGAGATGAAGGATACCATCGGCTGGTATTATTTCAAGCTGGGCAACTTTGTTACGGCGGAAAACTATTTCCGAGAGGCCTTGCAATTGTCGCCTGATCAATATAATACTCGGGCGCGATTGGCATTGACCCTGTTTTCGCTAAAGAAGAATCAGGAGGCGGAAGGAGAGGCTAAAAAGATCGTCAACCTGCTGTCTCCTGGTCCATTGAAAATTAATCTGGAACAAGCCATGACAAAGGGGAAAAGTTAAGGAGGATACAACACATCAGAACTAATCATATAATTCTCATGCACACGGCGTAGCCTACTGAAAGCCGTACATTTGTCTTGACATTTGAATTAAAGTATTTAGATTAACTGACGATATGTAAGATAATGAGCATATTAGTCAGTAAGACCAGGAGGAAAGAGAAAATGAAAAAATATATCGTAATAGCTTTGATCTTGGCGTTGTTTACCGTATCAAGTGTTTGCGCCGAAACACTCAACATTACAACACTTCCCGCACAACAGGCCGGTGGCTATTATGTAGGTGCTATTGGGGGGAACATAAATGGTGGTACAGCGGCAAATTACTACTGTGACGACTTTTTAGCCCACACAAGCGTCCCAAGTTCCTTTACCGTATTGGTTTCAACCTTAGCAGACATATCCGGCACCAAGTTTAAAAATCAGTCTGAAGCATTGAAGAAGTACCAGCAGGTAGGTTGGTTGATGTATCAAATGGAAATCAATCCTGTCTCGCAGACCGGAGCCATCCAATTTGCCATGTGGAGTGTTTTTACGCCATATCCGGCGACTCCGTCATTCGAGGGTGCGGCTGCCTGGCTTGATGCGTCAAGCAGGATCGATGCAAGTAGTTATGACTTTAGCCAGATGAGAATTTACACACCGACTGGTTCCGCAAACCAAGAGTTTGTAGGGGGACATGTAGGTCTATCGGCTGTTCCCGAGCCTGCGGAATGGATGCTCCTGATCATTGGCCTCGTCCTCATCACCTATTCTATTCACCGCAATCGTGAGGGCTTCGTAGTCCGGACATCCGCCTGAAGAGCCTAATCCGTCAACTAGTCAATGCAAAGAGGCCACTGCCTGCGGGCGGTGGCCTCTTTGCATTGCAATATGATTCTTTACATACGGTTAATTTACCCTGGGAAATTTAAATTACGGGAAGAATTACATTGGTCAGTCGCCAGTTTAATCCCTCACGTGTCAAGACGAATGAAAAATATTCAGAATAACGTCCCTTTTCATCTCGGACACTAACGACGAATTTTGATAACGACTGGTAGTTAAAACTGGCCTTGTCAATAATTTTCTGTACCATCTGATAGGTACTTATCTCCGGCACAGGCTTTACGGGATCAGGTTTCATACGTGCGGTTCCAGAAAAGGCGACGTAAAACCCTTCCGTAGAAATGGCCCGATCAACTTCTTGATCCGTCGGTATCGCCGACCACAAGATCGACAGATCAACGAGGGATTGATCTTTACCGTCATCTTTTCTAAGGTTTTTAATGACCCGTTGACCCCTTTGCGCCTTCAGATTGCGTCTCATCTCGGTAAACCCGGTCGAAGCGGCGAGTCTTTCTGCATCTTTATTGGCGATAGCGGATTCAACATGATAATAGGCAACAAATGGCAGCAAGTATAAAGCCATCACCACAGCTGAGATAGCAAATGCCGCCATTAAGACCACATATTTCATCCATTGAAATTTTTCTTTGCTTTTACTGCGACGATATCCCATAGGTGTGCCATCCTTGAGTGTTTTATTGTTTCCTTCATCACTTAAAAAAAGAAATTATACAAGGGATATTATTCAGGATTAATCAGGTATGTCTCCATGTCGTCCAAAAACTGCTTCATATAAACGACCGACTGTTTCACATCGACAGTACCTTCATTCATCGTTATTTCAAGAAAGTATTGTTTGATATGACCATGCTTCAATCTTTCCCCGGCCTCGTATATCTTTTTCTCTATCCCGTCGGGAATGACTTTTCCAACGATATAAAATCCGTGATAGACCAGAATAGTCTCATGTCCCCTTTTGCCCATAAGTCCCGCGAGCCTGATTTTCCCCGAGGAACTTCTGAGTGCGGATATTTCTGTCAACTCCCGACCTGATCCCTGATAGCACAGGGCCGGGGGATGATAATTGGATATACGGCTATAGAGGGCGAGAATATGCAGGTTTGGGCCGCCCTGCTGTCGGTACTGGCGCAAAATATAATCGTCGGGGCCAACCTCCCGGGGCATGACAGCAGAAAACTGGCTTCCCTGCCATCCTGATGCTTCGATCGGCAATTTGAGCGGCAGGTTTGCCATCTGTGGGCCTTCGCCCCGGTTCTGCAAATAGGTGCAGAATACACCACTCATGAGCAGCAAGACGCAGACAATCAATATATTTCTCTTGTTAACCCCAAAGCCCGGCGCAGCCAAACCGCTGCTGCCGCTGGAAAATTCCCTCTTGCCCCCCTTTGTTGAAGGGGGGGTGGAGTGATCTTCATATAAATCCCTAGATGTCCGGTTTTCCATAACCATAAAGAACTTTGTGATTGCCATGAGCCCCAAAACGGCAAAAACAAAAACAGCAATCCCCCATAATGAGTGCAGTTTCCCTTCCGCCAGCTCGGGTCCCCATTTTACAGCCACGACTGCGGTTGTTGTCACCCGGAGAATATTCATCATAATGATCAAGGGCAACATGGATATCACGATTGCCAGGCGAAAATACCACTTGCGAATGAGAAGGTAACTGTAAAAGATGGACAGTGTCAAAATGGCCATCAGGGAATTAAGGCCCGAACAAGCATCGGCGACGCCTAGAAAGAGGGATGAGATTTCAATGATGTTCCCATAGACTTTGACCTGATAGCCCATGATAGTCAGCATCGCCGAGGCAGCCTTCGTTACGATCAGCTTGAGGGGGAAGACAACGTCCATATAAATCTTCCCGGGGATGGGAAAAGCCAGCAACAAAAGGGAAAGGGGAAAGACGAACTGACGGGCAAAAGGGCCACCTATCAGATATAAGGCCATGCCGTATAAAGTAAGGGGGATGGAGAGCTGGGCCAGGAAATAGACTCCCGATGCCTGCCCCAGGAGATTAAGAGACAGGCCAACGAGGAAATATATTGGGCTCTCCGAATGAGGTTCGGGGCTATTTAATAGCTCCCTGAGGATTCTCCTTTTTTGATAGACAAGAAATCCTGACAGGACAAAGACCAGCGGGGCGTGGCGGGCCAGTTCATTGCCGATAACACTGTCTCTCAAATCATAGATGATGGGATAGTAGGCAAAAAAGAATAACAAAAAAAGGAAACCACAGATGACAAAGGTCCTGTTCAGTCCCGGCTCCATTTGGGTCGCACCACCCGAGCTTTCTCCAATCTCCGGGCCTGCTTGATTATCTTGTCTATCTTCAGCCATCCTACCGCCCGTGCGTTATAAAAAAGGCGAACATTCTGGTGAATGTCCGCCTTCGTCTTTTTCAGAGCTATTACTTTCCCTTAGCCTAGGCTACCGACTGAGGCGAAAGATCGAAGTTCAGATAGCCGCGTCTCTGCAGGTAGAATCCCAGCATGCCCAAGCCGATGAACATAAGCATCCATTCCCCCGGTTCGGGAACTGCGGCAAAACCTTCGAGTTTTGAGTAGTATCGGGCATGGCCGCCCTCTCCTCCGGCCAACCAAGACGCTTCGATCCCTATCTGCTCGAACGTGAAGGATGTAAATGCATACCCGCCAGTCGCGCCCGCCAAATCCGTGAGGGATTGCGAACCGATACTGTTAGTGATGTTCATGTTGGTTACAGATCCCCAAGAAATAGTATGGGTGTCAAAATTAATCTGCGTTGCTAATGCGTTTGCCTGCATATAAATATCGAATGTATCACTATTCATCGCTCTTATGGTACTTGAAGAACCTGATGCCAAGGTAAGGTTATATATATTCCCGCCCGCTGACGAAAGATTATATGTTCCCGATATGGTCTGATTGATAAATTGGCCGGTCAGGGCATCTCCAGACGGCCCCATTATCTTGTCCCCATAAAAGGTGATCGTCCTGGTTGCACCGTTTGCCCCTAAGATCATGGCCGTTCCGGCCGTCGCATTTAGCGGCTCCCCTGCGACATAATACGGCGCCGCTACCGCTCCCACTGCCGTTGCGATAACCAACACTGATGCCAGCAAAAAAACCGTTGCCTTTTTAATCATTTTTATCTTCATTTTCCAGCTCCTTTCTTCTTCTGCTCCATAATGGACATAATTTTGTTTCTTAAGTCCCCCGGCGGTAATACCGCCGCTACTCTCTCCGCCTCAACAAGCGCTTCCGTGCTTCTGTTCAGCTGAAAGAGGGCCAGGGCCAAATGCCCGCGGATGAGATTGTTGTCGGGGTCCATTTGTATGGCTTCCCGTAAATAGGTCTCCGCTGAGCTGTAATCCTTTGATTTATAAAAGAACCATCCTACGGTATCCTTCTCGTAGGCCCCTTCCCCTTTGACCCTCAGGGTATCGATGAATGGCTTGGCCTTCTCAAGATTCCCTTTTGTATCCGTATAATACCACGCCAACTGATTGACGATCAACATATTGCCGGGGTACAAGTCCCTTGCTTTAAGGTATATGGCCTCCGCTTCTTTGTCAAGGGATATCTTTTCATACCGGCTGCCAATATTGATCATAACATTCAAATCATTGGGGGCCAGTTGCAGAGCCTGTTGAAATGCCTCCCGGGCGCCGGAAATATTATTTTGTGCCCAGAGGAGATCCCCCAGCATGACCGGATACTGGACATTCGCAGGCGACTTCTTCATGGCCTTTCTCACGACCCCGACCGCTTCGTTCGGTCGATTATTAATTACTAGGGCCTGGACATAGCCGCTAACAGCAGGAAGTTCGTCGGGATTCTGGAGATAATATTTGTAGGCCGTGTCGAAAAATCCTTTCGGACCTTTCGGCATATTCCGAACAAGTTCCAGTTTCGTTCGAACCATCGCAATATTCGGATATTGAAGAATGATTCGCTCATAGAGACTCTCGGCTTTTTTTACCTCCCCCAGATTCAGGTAGCTGTCGGCCGATTGGGACAGGGCGACGAGATTGTTTGGTTCCCGTTCGAGAATCTTGCCGTATTGTTCAATGGCCTTGCCATACTGTCCTTTCCGCACATAGACATCGCCCAATACAATCCGCGGCGACACGGATGCTTCACCGAGTTTCAAGGCCTTCTGGGCATAGGATTCGGCCATGGACAGGATGCCGTCAGCCCAGTATATCTCCGCCAGCAATGTATAGGGGCGGGGCGCTTCGGGAACTAGGGCGATGGTCTGCTTCAGGGTAGCGATCGCCTCTTGGGGCTGAAGATTGAGGAGTTCATATCGAACCTTGAGACTAAGGGCCAGAATATCGCCTGGTTGCCGGAATAATGAATCGTCAATATGCTTCTTTGCTTCTTTCATTTGGCCAGCCGCTACAAGGGCCTGGCCAACACGATAAGCGGCGATCCGTGAATGGGGCATCAACGCATAGACCCTTTCATAATGGGGGATGGCCTCACGATACTTGCCCTGGTTGAAGAGCTGCTGACCGTAATAATACTGTACCTCCGGCGAATCGGGATAGCGTTTCAAGGCGTCGGCCATAACGGCCATCGCCTTATCATTCTTGTTCGTATTCTGATAATAGCGGGAGAGAGCAAGTAATCCTGTGGCGTCCAACTTCTTTTCGTCAATTGTGTCTATTATCTGTTCCGCCCGGGTGCGATCACCCTTCCGGGCGTACAAGCTCGCCAATTGAATAAGGGATCTTTCCGGGGCCACTCCCTTCTTCGCATCAAGAGCCGCCTGGACCTTTTGCAGGGCCTCATCGAGTTTTCCTTCAGCCAGGGCAATTTCCGACTGGAGAAGAAGTCCATCCGCCAGGGAATCCGATTTTTTTGTAAGAATTGTGGCTGTCTCCTGTGCCGATTTCATGTCGCCGACGTTCACATAGACTTCCGCAAGTTTATGCTGGGCATCATAATAATCCGGCTTCAGGCGTATGGCCTCCTTGAAGTTACGGTAGGCGCTGCTGACATCGCCTTGGCGCATATAGACGAGTCCGGCCAGATAAAACCCCTCGGCGTTGTTTTCCCGCTGAAGATATTTCAGAATGAGCTGCCTTGCCTCCTCCACCTTGCCCGCGTCAAGAAGCTTTCTGGTACGGTCGAAAATATCCAGGCGTTCCTTCTCACTCACCTTAATGAATTTCCCCGCCGCCTGCTCGGTTAGCTGGGACGGCTGCTTCATGACCCTTGTAATCAGGACCCAGTAATAATCAAAAAACAAAATGAAAGAAACAAAAACAAGAAACGTGAAGAAGCCGATGAGGCCCCTTTTACGCTTTATCCATTTGACTTTTCTAAAGGCATCGGACGATGGACCTTTCGGCCTCTCATCAACACTTTTTGAGGAACCATTTGATTCTTCAGCCATAGTATACATTCACCTTTTTAAAGACTTGAATCTGATATTTGATTTGATAAGGTATTTCTGTCTTGCGAGAAAGTATATGCAGTGCCGACTTTTATGTCAATGAGATTGTCGCAACATGAGATTGTCGCAAGACAGTGCATGTCAAAATTCCGGGGAAATACAAAATATTTTGTATTTCCCCGGAATTTAGGTTAAAAGGGAGCCCATTATCAAAAAGGGGGAAGCCTCATGCAGCTTACAGATGATCTCTATGCCTATGAATGGACAGATTATTCCGATAACAATTGCAACAGCTTTTATATCGGCGGGAATATCGGGGCGATTATCGATCCGGGTCTCACTAAGTATGTCCCCGCTCTCTTGGATAGAATCGCCCAGGATGGCATAGATACAAAGAAAATCCGTTACATCATCAATACCCACTCCCATCCCGATCATTTTGAAGGATCGGAATATTTTTACAACCAGGACATTCAAATAGCATTGAACAAAGGGGAACTGGAATTTCTCCAGGGACCGGGCGGTGAACTCTATGAGTTATTCGGCCTCGTGGCGCCCCAAGCCAAAATCGATCTTTTTTTAGCGGAAGGTCTTTTGACACTCGGTGATGACGAATTTCAAGTCATCCATGTACCCGGTCATTCGCCGGGCTCCGTAGCCCTGTATTGGCCTCGGCAAAAGGCCCTTTTCCCTGGGGATGTCATTTTCAGCCAAAATGTGGGAAGAACGGATTTCCCGGGTGGTAGCGGGGCACTGCTTAAGAAGAGCATTTCAAAACTGATCACCTTGGATGTGGAATGGCTCCTGCCGGGACACATGGAGATCATCGAAGGGAATGATAACGTGAAAAACAATTTTAAAACAGTCGTGGATCACATCTTTCCCTACATCTAAAGAAGATCACAATTTATGATTACAGCCAGAAGGACAGTTTTTTTTATATCTGACGGCACAGCCATCACGGCGGAAACGTTGGGGCAGAGTCTCCTGACCCAGTTTAACCACATCCTCTTTGAACAGGTCACCCTCCCCTTTATCGATACTGTCGCCAAGGCGGAGCGGGCGGTGAACCAGATCAATGTGGAGGCAAGCCAGACGGGACTCCCCCCCCTCATCTTCAGCACCCTCATCAATTCCGACATTCGCGATATCATTATGAATAGTCAGAGTAAATTCTTTGACCTCTTTGAAGTTTTCATCGGTCGTCTGGAAAAGGACCTCAACGTAGAATCCTCGCATACCATCGGACGCTACCACAGCTATGTAAGCAACGGCAGTTATGATGTCCGCATTGACGCCGTTAATTATGCCCTTGGAAATGACGACGGGATCTCCACGAAGAATTACGACAAGGCCGATATCATCGTCGTGGGCGTTTCACGGACCGGCAAGACGCCGACATGTCTTTACCTTGGTATGCAGTTCGGTATCTATGCGGCTAATTACCCCCTGACAGAGGAAGATCTTTTTGGTCGCTATGATGAGCTTCCTAACGTCCTGCTCCCCTTCCGGAAGAAATTGTATGGTCTCACCATCAAACCCGAGCGCTTACACAGAATCCGGTCGGAAAGACGACCCCAGAGCCGTTATGCCTCTCTTCATCAGTGCCAGGTGGAAATCGCC
>DMAT01000039.1:0-2590 GCA_003451635.1 Syntrophus sp. (in: bacteria)
GGCCGACACCAGGAGGGACACTACTTCGCTTTCTTTAAGCCAGAGGCCGGGAAGCTGATAGGAGTCATCTTCATATCGATAGCCCCGCCGGGGCGGGACATATTGCAGCGGTGCGTAAAGACGGGCGCGCATGAACTCGATGTCCCGCTGGGCTGTCTTGGGCGTCACTTCAAAGTGCGCCGCCAAGGTGTTTGCATTGGGGAAACGATTTTGCTTTGTTTGGGTATGAAACCATAAGAAACGTTCGTAAATGACCTTTGCAGACATGAAATTCCCGTCCTCCCTGAGTACTGCCGATGGCAGTTAAAAAAGCGGTTAATTTCGGTGGGCTATTGGCACAATTTTATGAATATGAGTAAATACGATGAATGTCAATAGATATTGACAGATAATACATCATTGCCTATATCAGCGACATATACGGCATTCGAATGGCTGCAACGGATCTTCTTTTGCGGGGGATTGCGCCGGCAAAAGGATAATTGGCCCGGCGATTGATATTTCTTTTCTTGGTGGTTAGTATAGTGTATCTTGCGTCACGATATTTGGAAATGGAAGCATAGGAAATGGTCTTTACTTCAAGAAAATTAAAGGCAGTATTCGCAGCGACCCTGCTGGGGTTTATTCTATGCAGCGGCGTTGCCTGGGGTCAGGGCTCGTTTCCCAAGTCGACGGGGGCGGTGAATGATTTTGCCGGGGTCATTGCCCCGGAGGATAAGGACCGGATGGAAAAACTGGCCCAGGAGGTCTGGCAGAAAACGGGGACGGCAATCGTCGTCGTAACGGTGGCCGCCCTGGGGGGAAACGAAGAGATTAACGATTATGTCAATCGCCTTTATCGGGCCTGGGGGATCGGTAAAAAAGGAGATAATAAAGGCGTCCTGATGTTTCTGACCGTTAAGGAACGGAAGATGCGCATCGAAACCGGCTATGGCGTCGAAGGCATCCTGCCGGACGGTCTGGTCGGGGAAATCAGGGATAAATACATGCTCCCCTTTTTCCGCCAAAATCAGTACGGAAAAGGTATGGCCAACGGGATGATCGCCATTGCCTCCGTCGTGGCTAAAGACGCGGGGGTGACCCTGACGGGGAACCCGGCCATCGAGCAGCCGCGCCGAACAAAGGCGGCGCAAAAGGGCGGTCTGAATATCTTTACGATCTTGATTATTATCGCTGCCCTTGGTTTCCTGCTGGGAACGAAGCAGGGCAGGGACATCCTGCCCTGGTTGATTTTGATGAGTATGAGTGGCGGCAGAGGCGGAAGCGACGGCGGTGGGTTCGGGAGCTTCGGCGGTGGCGGTTTTGGTGGTTTTGGCGGCGGTGACAGCGGCGGCGGCGGCGCCGGGGGAGACTTTTAAGGGGGTGGAGAATGGGTAAAGCGCCTGAGGAACCGGAAAAAATATTTTCGCAAATTACGGAAGATTACCGGAATATTTTCGGGGACGATCTGTTGTCGATCATTCTTTATGGCAGCGGCGCCTCCGGCCATTATGTTCCCGGAAAGTCTGATCTGAATTTTCTTGTGGTATTGACGGATAAGGGGATGGGGGATCTGGAAAAGGCGATGGACACGGTGACGCGCTGGCGGAAAAGTCGCGTTGCCGTTCCTCTTTTCATGACTAAGGAGTATATCTGCTCCTCCCTGGATGCCTATCCCATCGAGTTTCTCGATATGGATCTTAATCATCTGCTGGTTTACGGAAAAGATGTTTTCGAGGGTATCGAGATCCATCCCGGGCATCTGCGCCTCCAGGTCGAACGGGAGCTCAAGGGCAAGATCATTAACCTCCGCAAGCGCTTCCTGGAGACGGAGGGGAAAGAAAAACCCCTTCGGGATCTTATCCGGGTGTCTCTGACCGCCTTTCTTTCATCCTTCAAAGCCCTGTTGTACCTCTTGGGTCGCAATATCCCCCGGGAGCGGCGGGATATAATCACGGCGGCTGCCCAGGCAGTGGGGGTGGATGGGGTGGTCTTCATGAAATGCATGGACATCCGCGAAGGGGTGGACAAATTTTCCAGGACTGAGCTTCTGGACATTTACAAGGATTATGTAAACGAGATAGATCAACTATGCCGGCGCGTCGATGAGATGAAGGTGGCCCTGGAAGAGGTTAAGGACGCTCAATAAAACGGAATAAAAAAAATTAATAATTAAAGAAACAAGGAGGTTAGAATATGTCCAAAGGAAAGATGATTCTCATTGGGGTGCTGGTCGGCATTTTGTTGCTGGCGATATCGCTTTATGGCTTCTTCCGGGGGACCTATAATCAATTTGTGTCCCTTGATGAGGGAGTGAAGAGCTCATGGGCCCAGGTAGNNGAAAATCAGTTGCAGCGGCGCTTCGATTTGATCCCGAACCTTGTCGAGACGGTCAAAGGCTACGCCAAGCAGGAAAAGGATGTCCTGGTGGAAGTGACCAACGCCCGGGCCAAGGTAGGCGGGGCGAATACCGTACCCGATAAGATCAATGCCAATAACGAGCTTTCCGGGGCCTTGAGCCGGTTGCTGGTGGTTGTGGAAAAATACCCCGATTTGAAGTCCAACCAGAACTTCCTCCGTTTGCAGGATGAACTGGCGGGAACGGAAAACC
>DMAT01000039.1:2634-3617 GCA_003451635.1 Syntrophus sp. (in: bacteria)
CCCCGCCAATCTCCTGGCCGGGATGTTCGGCTTTAATAAGGCCGCTTTCTTTGAAGCCCCGGCGGCGGCAAAAGCCGTCCCCCAGGTCAAGTTCCAGTAAAAAATATGGGGGTCAATACTTGACCCCCTTCTAACCGCCATAGGCGCTAATATAAGCCTGCTACCGTGTCATTCCGGCGAAAGCCGGAATGACACGGTGCGTTAAGTTGGTGCATATAATTTACTTGGCCAGATACCCGCCGTCGTTTACGAGGACATGCCCGGTCATGTAGGCAGAGGCGTCCGAGGCCAGGAAAACGGCGACACCCTTCATGTCGTCCACGTCGCCGACTCTGCGGAGGGGGATCATATTGAGGGTAGCCTCATAGGCGGCCTTGAATTCCGGTTTCTCGATATAGGCCATCATGTCTGTCCTGAAAAACCCGGGGGCAATGGCGTTGACCCGGATATGGTAGGGGGCCAGTTTCACAGCGAGATTCATGGTCAGGACATTTATGGCTGCCTTGGTGCAGTTGTAGGGGACGGCCGGGTGGACGGCTTCTTCGGAACCCCGGAACCCCATGATTGAAGAAATGTTTATTATTGAGCCTTTATCCTGTTTTTTCATTATGTTGGCAACCTTCTGAGTCAGAATCCACACGCCCCGCACGTTGATATTGAAGAGCTGATCCCATCTATCCAGGGGAAAATCCAGGGTTGGGGCGCCCCAGGTAGCGCCGGCATTGTTCACGAGAATATCGACACGGCCGAACTTTTCCATGACAGTCTGGACCATTTGTTCGA
This sequence comes from Syntrophus sp. (in: bacteria), assembly GCA_003451635.1. Taxonomy (GTDB): domain Bacteria; phylum Desulfobacterota; class Syntrophia; order Syntrophales; family UBA8958; genus UBA8958. Next base: position 3,418 of record DMAT01000039.1, read on the forward strand.
TGTCTGCCTCTTTGGCCAGGTCGCAGGCGACGGCAAGGGCTCGAATACCGTAGTCCTTTTCCAGTTCCAGCGCCGTTGCTCCCAGATTTTTTATCTTCCTCGAAGTGACAACTACATCCGCCCCCGCCTCCGCAAGACCCGCAGCGATAAACTTGCCGATTCCCCGGCCGCCGCCGGTCACGATAGCTACTTTGCCATTG
>DMAT01000294.1 GCA_003451635.1 Syntrophus sp. (in: bacteria)
TGGCAGTCGTATCGAAGTTTTTGAAGGTGTGTAATAAGCTTTAAGGGAACGGATCATGGCAATCAAAACGTACAAACCGACATCACCAGGCAGACGATTTCAGACTTGTTCTGATTTTGAGGAAATTACCGCCTCGAAGCCTGAAAAAAGCCTTTTGCGCCCGTTGAAGAAAAGCGGTGGGCGGAACGTCAATGGTCGAATGACGAGCCGGCATATCGGCGGCGGTCATAAACGGAGATACCGTCTTGTTGATTTCAGAAGAGATAAAATAGATATCCCGGCGCGAGTAGCGTCAATTGAGTACGATCCCAACCGGTCGGCAAGGATTGCCTTGTTGAACTACGCGGACGGGGAGAAGCGTTATATTATTGCCCCGGATAAGATAGTTGTAGGAGATGTTGTCGTTAGCGGCGAGAAGGCCGATATCAAGCCGGGTAACGCCATTCCCCTCAAAAACATTCCCTTGGGTACTCTGATACATAACGTGGAACTTAAAATCGGCCGGGGTGGACAGATCATACGCAGCGCCGGTACTTATGGTCAACTGATGGCCAAGGAGGGGGGGTATGCGCAAGTACGCCTTCCTTCGGGCGAAGTCAGAAAGATCATCCTCGCCTGCAAGGCTACCATAGGCCAGATTGGTAATATCGAACACGAAAACATAAGTATCGGCAAGGCGGGAAGAACGCGCTGGCTCGGTAAGCGGCCCAAGGTAAGAGGCGTGGCCATGAATCCCGTCGATCATCCCATGGGTGGAGGAGAAGGAAAATCGTCGGGAGGGAGACATCCCTGCACTCCATGGGGAGTACCGACTAAAGGGCATAAAACAAGGACAAACAAAAGTACGGATAAATACATCGTAAAGAGAAGAGGTTAGAAGGTGGCAAGGTCGGTAAGAAAGGGTCCATACATCGAGGCTAAACTGCTTGAAAAAGTCAGGAAAGCAGAAGCGGCGGGGAGTAAGGCAGTCATAAAAACTTGGTCACGACGGTCGACGATCACCCCTGATCTCATCAGTCACACATTCGCCGTCCATAACGGTAAAAAGTTCATTCCTGTTTTTGTAACGGAAAACATGGTTGGACATAAGCTGGGTGAGTTTGCTCCGACGAGGACCTTTTTTAGTCATGCCGGAGACAGGAAATCGAAGGTGAGAAGATAATCCTGCCGTGTACGTGAGCGGTAAGGTTTGGAGTAAGGCTATGGAAGCAAAGGCTGTTGCTAAATATATACGGATATCACCCCAGAAGGCGCGACTAGTCGTTGATCTTATCCGGGGGAAGAAGGTCGCGGAGGCCGAAAAAATACTTTCCTTTACAAGAAAGTATGGAGCCATGCTGGTGGGAAAGGTTCTTAAGTCTGCCATGGCCAACGCAAAACAAAACGCGAACATTGATGAAAATATTCTCTTTGTGAAGGAAGTTTTCGTTGATCAGGGCCCTTCGCTGAAGCGCTGGCGGGCAAGGGCTCAGGGCCGGGCGGCAGCGATTAAGAAGAGAATGAGTCATATTACCGTGGTCCTTGACGAGGCATAGATACATCTTTAGGAGGTGGGAGATTGGGTCAGAAGGTTAATCCGATCGGTTTGAGACTGGGTGGTGTTAAAACATGGAAATCGCTTTGGTTTTCCGAGAAAAACTATAGTGAGCTCCTTCACGAAGATATCCGCATCCGCCGGTATCTCAAACAAAAACTCTATCACGCCGGTATTTCAAGGATTGAGATCGAGAGGGCTGCGAATAAGGCTAAAGTCAATATCTATGCTGCCCGTCCCGGAATCATTATTGGCAAAAAGGGATCTGAAATAGAGAAGTTGAAGAAAGATCTCGAAACCGTCAGCACTAGCGACATTATTATTAATATTCTGGAAGTACGAAAGCCTGAGATTGACGCCCAACTCGTTGCAGAAAACGTCGCCCAGCAATTGGAGCGAAGAATTGCCTTCCGCCGGGCCATGAGGAAGGGTGTAAACTCATCCATGAAGTTTGGAGCAAAGGGTATACGTGTCAACTGCTCGGGAAGACTCGGAGGCGCGGAAATGGCCAGGGCCGAGTGGTATCGTGAAGGGCGCGTTCCCCTGCATACGTTGCGGGCCGATATTGACTGGGGTTTTGCAGAGGCGAAGACCGCATATGGTAAAATAGGTGTGAAAGTCTTTATATTTCATGGTGAAATACTTAAAACCAAAAGCGAGCGCGAACGATAGACCTAAGATTGAGCAAGGAATTCAGACAGGGGTTTTTGAACCATGTTAATGCCGAAAAGGGTAAAATATAGAAAGCCGCAGCGGGGCCGCATGACGGGTCAGGCAACGAGGGGCAATACTGTAGACTTCGGAGAGTTCGGACTACAGGCAACGGAGTGCGGCTGGGTAACAGCAAGACAAATTGAATCGGCTCGGGTGGCGATGACTAGGCACGTAAAGCGGGGCGGGAAGATATGGATTCGGGTTTTTCCTCATAAGGCCGTGACAAAGAAACCTGCAGAGACCCGCATGGGAAAAGGAAAGGGCGCTCCGGAAGAATGGGTGGCTGTTGTCAAACCGGGAATGATCCTTTATGAAATGCGCGGTGTTTCCCCGGAAATAGCCAAGGAAGCCTTCCGCCTTGCAGCCCATAAACTACCTATTGGAGTCAAGTTTTTAGCAACGGAGATGGCTGATGAAAGTTAATGAGCTGAGGGATCTGAGCATCGATGAATTACAGCAGAAAAACCAGGAGCTTGATGAAGAGCTCTTTCGGTTGAAGATTCGTCATACCTCCGGTCAATTGGATTCTCCTGCTACGTTGGGCCAAACTAGGAAAAGCATAGCCCGTATCAAGACTGTCTTGAGACAGAAGGAGGGTCAGTAGTAATGGAAGGCCGGGGGAACCAAAGAACGATGAAGGGTGTGGTGGTCAGCAGCAAAATGGAAAAAACCATAGTTGTTCGTACGGAGCGCTTGGTTAAACACGCTGTTTTCCATAAATATATAAGACAATATGCGAAATACAAGGCCCACGATGAAGGCAATCAGTGTCGTGTCGGGGATAAGGTTCTCATTGTTGAATCTCGGCCACTGAGCAGGGACAAGCGGTGGCGAATGCGGACCATTCTGGAACGAGCCAAGTAGGATTGGGACTTTTGTGAAGGCGGAGCAGTATTATGATTCAGATGCAGACCATTCTAAATGTGGCAGACAACTCGGGTGCAAAGAAAGTTGCCTGCATCAAAGTTCTGGGGGGGTCGAAGAGGCGCTATGCCAGTGTTGGCGATGTTATCGTGGTATCGGTAAAGGAAGCCATTCCCAATTCTAAGGTTAAGAAAGGGGATGTCATGAAAGCCGTCATCGTCCGCACGGTGAAAGAGGTGCGAAGGCAGGATGGGTCTTATCTGAAATTTGATGATAATTCAGCCGTCCTGATCTCTAACCAGATGGAGCCGATCGGAACCAGGATATTTGGCCCCGTGGCTCGGGAACTGAGAGCAAAGCAGTTCATGAAAATCATCTCTTTGGCCCCTGAGGTACTCTAAGGGATAGACGGACGGATATGGAAACAAGGAACGAAAAAATGCATGGGACGCAGTTAAAAAAGGGAGATACGGTGAAGGTCATTGCCGGCAAGGAAAAGGGTAAGACCGGCAAGATCATCAAAATTATAAAGGATAAGGATCGCATAATTGTTGAGAAACTCAACTTTGTCAAGCGACATCAACGTCCGGATGCTAAGGGTAAAGGAGGTATAGTGGAAAAGGAAGGACCCATCCACATTACTAATGTTTCCTATTTGTGCAGCAAATGCGATGGCGGTGTGAGACTCGGTCACAAAATCCTGGATGATGGGCAAAAGGTCCGTATCTGTAAGAAATGTAAAGAGATATTAGACGCATAGGTCGATCAATATGGCAAGACTCAAAGAGTATTATCAAAAAGAAGTGGTTTCGGCGTTGATCGCGAAGTTCCATTACAAGAATGTGATGGAGGTACCGAGGCTGCAAAAAATAGTTCTTAACATGGGACTCGGTGAAGCCATTCAGAATGCCAAAATTCTGGATATCGCCGCCCAGGAACTGTCCACTATTACGGGGCAAAAACCTGTTATCACGAAAGCGAAGAAATCCATCGCTACCTTCAAGCTCCGTCAGGGGATGTCCATTGGTTGCCGGGTGACCCTCAGGCGAGAAAGAATGTTTGAATTCTTTGACCGCCTGGTAAATATTAATTTACCCCGGGTCCGGGACTTCCGTGGAATTGCCCCCAAGTCATTTGACGGCAGAGGAAATTTTGCCCTGGGACTCAAGGAACAGATCATCTTCCCGGAGATCGAGTACGACAAAATAGATAAAGTCCGGGGTATGAATGTGGTTATTGTGACGACGGCAAAAACGGATGAAGAAGCCCGGGAGCTTTTAAGGCTTATGGGCATGCCTTTCAGAAATTAGGCCGAAATAGCGGCTGGAGGAATAGAAGCGTGGCGAAGAAATCACTTATCGCAAAAGCAAAAAGGAAACTGAAATTTTCGGTCCGACAGTACAACCGCTGTCCTTTGTGCGGAAGGCCACGGGCGTATTATCGCAAGTTTGATATGTGCAGGATATGTCTAAGAAATCTTGCCACCAAAGGGGAGCTCCCCGGGGTAATCAAAGCCAGCTGGTAGATCAATAAAGGAGCCATACTCATGGGAATGACCGATCCAATAGCAGATATGTTGACCAGAATCCGAAATGCCAATCGGATGCATTTTAAAACCGTGGATATTCTCTCGTCAAAAATGAACGCAAACATTGCCGAAGTTTTGAAAAAGGCGGGTTTCATCACGGGATATGAACTCAAGAAGGATAAATATGATCGGGAAAATTTGCGAATAGAGCTCGTTTATCCCGATTCCAGGAATTTCGTTCTGACAGACATTCAGAGGGTCAGCAAGCCGGGCAGGAGGGTTTATGTCCACAGCCAGGACATCCCCAAGGTATTGAACGGGTATGGCATTGCGATTCTGTCTACGTCCCGGGGGATAATGACGGATCAAGAAGCAAGGGATTCGAAGGTTGGTGGAGAAATTCTCTGTAAGGTGTGGTAACCGTATCTGAGGATATTGTGAATACGGTCGGGAGATTATAATGTCGAGAATTGGAAAAAGACCCATAGAATTGCCTGCCGGTGTCAAGATTGCACAGGAGGCGGGGGTAGTCAAGGTATCGGGTCCGAACGGACAGTTGTCAGAAGCCTTGCCACCGGGGATTGAATTATCCCTCGAAAACAGTACTGTTGTCATCAAAAGACTGGTCGATAATCGCATGGGCAGGTCAGCTCACGGCCTGGCAAGGACTTTGGTGAACAATATGGTCACAGGAGTGAGCAAGGGGTTTGAGAAGGGACTGGAGATATCCGGTGTTGGTTATCGAGCCGAGCTGAACAATAATGTTTTGAAAATGGTCCTTGGCTTTTCCGCTCCTCTTGAATACAAGGTGCCGGAAGGGATTGCCATAAAGATAGAAAAGCTCGTCAACATCGTCGTTTCCGGTATTGACAAGCAACTTGTAGGCAAGGTGGCGTCAGAAATACGGGAGATGAGAAAGCCGGAACCTTACAAAGGGAAAGGCATTAAATATGTTGGAGAGCAGGTTCGCAGGAAAGTAGGCAAATCTGTAGGTTCGTAACAGATAGAAAATTGTCATATATCCTTTTAAAGAGGTAGACGAATTGGGATCGAAGGTTGAAAAGGTCAGAGAGAAGAGAAAAGCCCGCGTTCGGGGTAAGGTCTCAGGGACTCAGGAAAGGCCCCGCCTTGCTGTTTTCAGGACTGCGAAGCATATCTATGTGCAGGCCATTGCGGATGATCTTGGGAAGACATTGGTAGAGGCTTCGACTCTGAGTCCGGAGTTGCGAGCTGGACTTGGAAAAATGAAAAAGTCGGAAGCGGCCAGGGAAGTTGGTAAATTAGTGGCGGTGCGACTCAAGGCGATCGGGATTGAGGCGGCCGTTTTTGATCGGGGACGCTTTCTGTATCATGGAAGGGTCAAGGCTCTTGCCGACGCCGCGCGTGAGATAGGCTTGAGATTCTGAGGATCAATAACAAGAGGGGCGATTGGATAAGATCATGATGGAAGAAGTCGAACTGATAGACAGGGTTATTACTATCAACAGGACAGCCAAAGTCGTAAAAGGCGGCAGAAGGTTCCGTTTCAGCGCCATTGTCGTAGTTGGAGATGGGCAGGGATCGGTAGGCGCAGGGCTTGGCAAAGCCCATGAAGTGCCCGAAGCGATCCGCAAAGGGATGGAGCAGGCCAAGAAAAATATGAAAAAGGTGGCCATCACGAACAGGACAATACCTTATGAAGTCACTGGAATCTATGGGGCGGGACGGGTTCTTCTTAAGCCGGCCTCAGAAGGGACGGGACTAATTGCCGGGG
>DMAT01000227.1 GCA_003451635.1 Syntrophus sp. (in: bacteria)
GAGCCAGTGAGAACCTGCGGTTGCCGGTTTTCTACTTCACCGAGCTGGTGGCGCTGGCCCTTGGTCTTCAGGGAACGTCAACGTGGTTTAAACTGCACAATGTGGATCCCGTGCCGCTGGTAAGCAGCCTCGGGCTTGTTTAATCATATAACCCATTATTCGAATACTGAAGGACGATATGGAAAAACGGTTGATCAAAAAAGACGCCCTGACAGGGATCATCGGTAAGATCGCGGCAGATACGACGGTCTATGCCCCGGTGAAGGTGGAAGACAATGTCCTCTTCAAGGTCCTGGAAAAAGGGGACGAGCCGCTCGTTACATTAGCCAACACCAAGAACGCCCCGAAGAACTTTTTCTTTCCCCGGACGGAAGTAATGCTCCGTTATACCCGGACCACGAAGGGGATGGAATTTTCGGGAGGTGAAGAAGAGGCGGGCGAGGCGGTCCTTTTCGGCGTCCGTCCCTGCGATGCGAGAAGCTTTGTCCTGCTGGATATGCTCTTTGATCAAGAGAAATACAAGGATCCTTATTACATCGACAAGCGTCAGAAGACGACCATCGTCTCCCTGGCCTGCGCCCATCCCCCTTATGCCGCCTGTTTCTGTACCTCCGTGGAAGGACATCCAGTGTCCTCGGCAGGGGCGGACATTCTCCTTACCGATCTGGGAGATCAGTATCTAGCCGAATTCATTACTGCCAAGGGGGAGAAGCTGCTTAAATATTATGGTGATGTGAAGGCCGATGCGGATGCGGATGCAAAGAAGGAGGCTATCGCCGCCCAGGCGGAGAAAGAGATCAAGGTACAGATCCCGGCCAAGGCCATCAAGCCCATCCTCGATGTCAACTTTGAGCATCCCTTCTGGAATACCATTTATCAGAAATGCCTGGCCTGTGGAACGTGCACCTTTCTTTGCCCCACCTGCCACTGCTTTGATATCACCGACGAGATGAAAGACGGTGACGGTCGCCGGCTGCGGAACTGGGACTCCTGCATGTTTCCCATGTTTACCAAGGAAACATCGGGTCACAACCCCCGGACATCGCAAAAGGAGCGCTGGCGTCAGCGGGCCATGCACAAATTCAAGTATTACGTGGACAATTTCAATGCCATCGCCTGCGTGGGTTGCGGTCGCTGTGTCATGTATTGCCCCGTTAATATCGACATCCGGAAAATCGTCGAAGACATTTCGAAACTATAGAGCTGGGAGAACGTCATGGAAAACCCTTACATACCCTATCCTGTCGAGGTCATAAAGATTGTCACCGAAGTGGATACAAAGGACATCAAGACCTTTCGTTTCGCCTTTGTGAACAAGGAAGACGAGGAGAAATACAAATATATCCCCGGTCAGTTCGGCGAATTGTCCATCTTCGGGAAGGGGGAGTCGCCCATTGGCATCGCTTCGTCGCCAACCCAGCCAGGTTATGTTGAGTTCACCGTCCAGAAGGCGGGGGTAGTGACATCGGCCCTCCATGAAATGGAAGAGGGGACAAGAATGGGTCTGCGGGGTCCCTTGGGCAATTCCTGGCCCATCGAATTTCTGGAAGGGAAAAATATCGTCATCGTCGGCGGCGGGTTTGCATTCACGACCCTCCGCTCCCTGATAAATTATATGATCTACGGCGAGAATCGCAAACGCTTCGGGAAGATTACCGTTGTTTACGGGGCGAGAAATCCGGGCCTCCTTATCTACAAGGATGAGTTGGAAGCATGGGGCCAGCGGGACGATATCGATCTCAATGTGACTGTCGATAAAGGGGATTCCACCTGGAAAGGGCGGGAAGGATTTGTCCCGACCGTATGCAAGGAAGTCGCCCCCAGTTCCGAGAACGCCGTGACGGTCATCTGCGGTCCCCCCATCATGATCCGCTTCACCCTTCCCGTTTTCTTCGATCTGGGCTTTTCCAAGGAAAACATCATCACCTCCCTGGAAATGAGGATGAAATGCGGCATCGGCAAGTGCGGCCGCTGTAATGTGGGGAGCAAGTACGTCTGCAAGGACGGTCCCGTTTTCTCCCTGGCAGAACTCGACAAGCTCACAAAGGAATACTAAAGCCGGGGGACTGAGGTCCGGCCAATAAATTATGCAAGCGAGCAGGGAGCCCCAGGGCTCCCTCTTCGTTTGTGAGGCGAAAGCCTTGAATATTTAACAAGATACCAAATATGTCATGCCGGGCTTGATTCGGCATCCAGTATTTTCAATGGGTTATGGATTCCGGCTTTCGCCGGAATGACGAAAATGAGCGTTAAATTAATAAGCTGGTTAAGGAGAGGGGCAAATTGAGTAGCATCGTCAGCAAAACAAACCTGTCAGACAGCGTCGTCCGGATGGACATTTTAGCGCCGGAGATTGCGAAGAAGCGCAAGGCCGGCCAGTTCGTAATCCTCAAGGTCAACGAGCAGGGGGAGCGGATCCCACTCACTATTGTTGAATCTGATGGTGAGAAAGGAACGATCACCATTATCTTCCAGATTGTCGGCAAGACGACGGCGCTGATGGCGGCGCTGAAGGTCGGCGATGAAATCCAGGATGTCCAGGGGCCCCTCGGCAACCCGACGGAAATAGAAAACTTCGGCCATGTCGTCTGTATCGGC
>DMAT01000205.1 GCA_003451635.1 Syntrophus sp. (in: bacteria)
CAAGCGCTCTCCCAACTGAGCTACAACCCCACTTTTTCAACTGGCGGCCACCTACTATCATAGTGGTTAAAATGTTGTCAACAGTTTTTCTCGGTCGAAAATTGCTGTGCGGCCTTAAATTCACGGATGAGCAGGGTTTTTGGTACGCCGGTGTCGATAAAATCCCAGGGAAGGGTTTCCGTTGTGTCCCGGCGTCGATAAACAAAGAAATCGGGAGGAAAGGGGGCTTCCTTCATGGCCTTGGGCCAGGAGCCTCCCTGTAGATGCAGGGCGAGGAGGATCTTTCCGACCCGTCGGTCCCCGGTGGCGAGGAGGGATTGGAGATAATTTCTTTTCGGCGGGTCAGCTAGGACTTTAATATTTCCCTGCCCCCGGAAGGCGCCTGCAATCTTTTGGATTTTCTTCTTTATGGCCTGAATGTTTTCCAGAGGATACCACTGAAAAGGAGTCCCCGCTTTGGGAATGAACTGATTGATGCTGACAGTGATCCTCTTGAAGCGTTTCTCCCGCGGGCCGGTCGTCGGCAAGGAAAGCTGTGAAAGGCGTTTGATTAATTCAATGATTGCCTCGATATCGTCTGCCGTTTCCGTCGGCAGACCGATCATGAAATACAGGCGCACATGCAAGAATCCATTCTCCAGAAGATTTATGGCCCCCCGGGTGATGTCACCGTCTTGGATACCTTTCCGGATAAGGTCTCTCAGCCGTTGAGATCCCGCTTCCGGAGCCAGGGCCAGGGTTTCTACGCCTCCTTCTTTGAGAAGTTCGAGAAGTGTCGGTGTGAGTTGGTCCAGCCGGAAAGAACCCGTGCCGATCTTTCCTTGCCTGGACAGTATATAACGGCAGATGTCTATCAGTTCGGGGTGATCCGAGACGGCTGTTCCCAGGAGTCCGATTTTTTTGCCCGTTTCCAGGCCGCGTATTATTGATTTCTCAAGGTTTTCCCGCTTACGGAACCGGCCGGGGCGAAAGAGATACCCGGCAGCGCAGAATCGACATCCGCGACTACAGCCACGGCTGACCTCGGTCAGAAAGATTGTCCCGAAATCCGTGTCCGGCGATGAGATTACCGTCTCCGTCGAGAATGCCTGAATATCTTGCGCCCATTGCTTCCGGATCTTGGAGGGAAGGGAAGCCTCGCGGGGGGTCATCTTCTCAATCGGTCCATCCACCCCGTAACTGACCTTGTACAAGGCCGGAACATAGGCCCCGGGAACGTTCTTTTGCAGCATGCGAAGATTATCGTTCTTTGTATCATTGGCTTTTCGGGTGCGGAGAAGGTTTGAGAGAAATTCCGGCAGGATTTCCTCGGCCTCGCCAATGAGGAAAAGATCGAAGAAGTCCGCCAAAGGCTCCGGATTCATGGTGACGCAGATGCCGCCACCGATGATGATCGGGTCAGATTCGTTGCGTGCATCGGAAAGGAGGTTGATCCTTGCCATATCCAGCATCTTAAGAATGTTCGGATAATCGTTTTCAAAGGAAATAGAAAAGGCGATAATATCGAAATCCCGGAGCGGTTTCTGGGATTCAAGGCTGAAAAGAGGGAGGGTCCCGGGGACGAAGAAACCTTCGTCCCCGGGGTCGGGAAGAAATGCCCGCTCACACAGAACGGACGGATGTTGATTCAAGAGACGGTAAACTGTTTGAAAACCCAGACTGTCCATACCCGTCCGGTAACGGTTCGGATAGGCTAAACAGATGTTTAGAGAGTTTCCCCATAACTTTTTTACATAACCGTCTTCGCGGTCCAATAAATCCTTATATTTTTTCTTGACTGTCCAGGACATCCGGCCCTGTCAGTCGGCCTGCCTTCTCAGGAAAGTCGGAATTTCGAGATCGGGATCGTCGTTGTCCTCGATCATGCCCATCTTTACCGTCGGCAGCTGGTCGATAGGCCTGTCTTTCCGAAGATAAGCCGGCTTAGAGATATCTTCCCTTTTATGCCCGCTCATACTGGTCATATTCACGAGGTTGTTCTTCCTGCGGTTCACATCTTCGAAGCCCGTAGCAATGACCGTAATTCTTATTTCGTCTCCCATGGTTTCATCGATGACGGTGCCGAAGATGATATTGGCGTCTTCATGAGCTTCCGCCTGGATCAGCGAGGAGGCCTCGTTGACTTCGAAAAGACTCATGTCCGGCCCGCCGGTGATATTGAGCAGGACCCCATGGGCTCCCTGAATACTGTTGTCCTCCAACAGGGGAGAAGAGATTGCCCGCTGAGCGGCTTCTACAGCGCGGTTTTCACCGCTGGCAGAACCGGTTCCCATCAGGGCCAGGCCCATGCTGGACATGGTGTTCTTCACGTCGGCAAAATCCAGGTTGATCAGGCCCGGGATGATGATGAGGTCGGAAATCCCCTTGACGGCATGATAGAGGATGTCGTCGGCCTTCTTGAAGGCTTCGAGGAGGGACAGGTTGCGCCCTCCTAAACTCAGCAGCCGCTGGTTGGGAACGACAATCAGGGTGTCGACGATCCTCCGCAATTCGTCAACCCCTTCTTCTGCCTGGTAATTGCGGCGCTTCCCTTCAAACTGAAAAGGCTTCGTGACCACCGCCACCGTCAGGATGCCGAGTTCCTTGCAAATCTCTGCGATGACCGGAGCGCCTCCCGTTCCCGTACCCCCACCCAGACCAGCGGTAATGAACACCATATCGGATCCTTCCAGGTGTTCTCTAAGACTGTCTTTTGTCTCTATGGCGGCTTGTTTCCCTACATCAGGATTGGCCCCTGCTCCGAGTCCCTTTGTCGCCTCGTTGCCGAGCTGGACCTTGATAGGAGAAGTCGACGCCAAAAGGGCCTGCGTATCGGTGTTGGCGACGATAAAATTAACGCCTTTGAGGCCGTAAGAGATCATCGTGTTCACCGCATTTCCGCCGCCCCCGCCGATCCCGATCACCTTGATTCTTGCCGTGTTTGCTGTAGAAAATTCCGTTAACTCAAACATGTTCTTCCCTCCCCTTAAAAGAATTCAATAAACCATCTTTTTATTCTTCGAAACCAATTACCAAAGGAGCCGCCTTCCCCTCTCCGAAGGCTTTCTTTGGTAATGTGCTTGCTGCCATAAATAATAAGTCCCACCCCGGTTGCATACATGGGACTGTTGACGACATCTGTCAGACCGCCTATTCCGATAGGACATCCCCTGCGAACGGGCATATTGAAGACCTGTTCGGCCAGTTCCGGCATACCTTCCATAATGGATGCACCCCCGGTGAGGACGACGCCTGCAGCCATAAGATCCTCGAAGCCGGAGCGGACGAGTTCCTTATAGGACAGGCTAAGGATCTCTTCCATGCGAGGCTCAATAATGCGACCAAGGATCTGGCGTGACACCTCTCGCGGTTCCCTTCCCCCGACACTGGGGACCTCTATGGTTTCATCCTTTGGGATCAGGGGGGAATAGGCGCAGCCATATTTGATCTTGAGCTTTTCCGCCTCCGTGGCCGGTGTTCGAAGGCCCGTGGCTATGTCGCTGGTTACATAATTCCCCCCGACGGGCAGAACGGCCGTATGTTTTATGGTGCCCTCCGAAAAAACGGCGATGTCCGTTGTCCCACCTCCGATATCAAGCATGATCACGCCGAGGTCTTTTTCATCATTACTCAGGACCGCCTCGCTGGAGGCTAATTGCTCAAGAACGATCTCATCGATATCCAGGCCGACGCGGCTGACCGATTTGGCAATATTCTGGATGGATGCGGAGGCACCCGTTACAATATGAACCTTGGCTTCCAGACGAACGCCGGACATGCCGATAGGATCACGAATGCCATCCTGTTCATCAACAACGTAGGACTGCGGTAAAGTATGAAGGATTTCCCGATCCATGGGGATAGCGATGGCCTTCGAAGCTTCTACCGCCCTTTGGACATCATCCTCATCGACTTCCCGGCCTTTAACGGCAACGATACCCAGGCTGTTCTGGCTCTTGATATGTCCGCCGGCAATGCCGACATAGACAGAGCGTATTTCACACCCCGACATATGTTCAGCTTCTTCGATCGCCTTCTTGATTGCCTCTACAGTGCTGTCAATGTTAACCACCACCCCTTTGCGCAGTCCTTCGGATGGGTTGGAACCAATGCCGATAATATCGATGCCCTGATCCGTTATCTCGCCAATGATGGTGCAGGTCTTGGTGGTTCCGATGTCCAGACCAACGATCACATTTGATTTTTTAGCCATGAAAGTCTCCCTTTTTCATTTTCTTTTCATGTCTTGAATTCCTTCCTGGCCCCCGATATAGCGGCAGGCGGCAGGATGTCCCGACGCTGTACCGTTATCTTTACCGGATCGCTCAGGTCAATATACAAGTGTCCTATTTTCTGATTCCTGCGTTCCAGATCGACCATCACGGGAGGGAGACGCCTGAATTTATTTTCATAGTTGTCGAATCCCAAATGCAGGCACAAACCCGTGTTGGTAAAGACAGACAGTCCGACGCGCCCATTGCCGTTAATTTCGGATACATTTTTAATATTCGGGAAATCTGTGGCCGTGGTAAGATACCGGAGCAGGTCAAGGGTACGTCCCATGAGGACTTGCGCTTCCTTGTCCGTTCCCTGGTAACCCGTTAAAATCGGAAGATCCATCTCATCGTTCATTTCCAGTTTTTTGAAGGTGACGCCATTGATGTCCATGAGATAAAAGCTATTGTCCTTTTTAACCAAAGATACGGCTGTTCTCTCTCGCAGGTCGATAATCAGGCGGTTGGGTAATTCTCTGCCTACGTAAGCATTTTTGATCCAGGGGTTTACCATGACCCTTTTCTGCACATCCCCCAGGCTTACGGCAAAAATATTCTGGCGCGTCTTGACAGCGGCCATGGAAAGGATCTCTTTCTCCGTCAATTCCTTGCAGCCCCGGACAGTAATATCGCGAATAGCGAAGTAGGGATGACTGATGAGATAAAGGTATCCAAAAATCAGGAGCGCCGCCACTATTCCTATTCCCGACAAGGCCAGGGAGGCCCTCAGAACCTCCTTTACAGTTGCCCCCGCCCGTCTGCGCAGGCGGTGCCTCCTTGCCTCATAGCGGTAAGTGTTGCCTTTGGGCCGGCGTTTAAACCAGTTCTTCACAAATCTTCTCCGATGGTTATTACTTCCGCTTCCAGACGGATACCCCTTTCCATGAGGACCTTGTCCTGGATGATCCGGATCAGATCAAGGATATCCCTTGCTTTTGCCTCCCCCACATTGACGATAAAATTGCCGTGTTTTTCCGATACCTTTGCCCCGCCGATCTGTAAACCCTTCAGTCCTAATTCGTCTATGATCTTGCCTGCCGGCAGTCCTTGGGGATTCTTGAATACGGACCCGGCGCTCCGCCATTCCAGCGGGTGTTTTTCCCTGCGTATTCTTCTTATTTCACTGATCCTTTCTCTAATAAGCTCCTTGTTGCTCCGGGAAAGACGGAAGGTTGCATCCAGGATCACGGCGTCTTCTTCCGGCAAGGCAAAGCGTCGATATTCAAAACGAAGCTGCCCACACTGCCAGGTACGTTCCGTTCCCCGGGCATCCATAAGGGTCAGCCTCTCCAGGGCGTCCTTGATCTCCCGACCATAGGCCCCGGCGTTCATTATGACGGCGCCGCCGACGCTCCCCGGAATGCCGGCGCAGAATTCCAGCCCCGTCAGTCCCTCTGTTGCCGATTGATTGACCAGATCGGAGAGGGACGCACCGGCTTCGGCCTCCAGGAAAAGATCACCCGAGGGATCTTGAAATAGTTTGGAATCATTCATATGCTTGAGACCGATGACAACACCCCGGAAACCGCCGTCCCGTACGATCAGGTTGGTCCAGTTGCCAACCGGGACATAGGGGATTGCTTCTCTCTTGAGTAGCGATAGCAGGTCGCGCAGTTGCCCCCTGTTCCCTGGAAAAACGAGGGCGTCGGCACAACCGCCCACACCCATGGAGGTATGGCGGCTCAGTGGTTCATCGAAGAGAACGCCCCCTCCCATCAGTCTTTCTAATTCCTGTCGCAATGCTTCGTTCATTCCCGGGCTGCCCTTTGCAAATACTCCTCGCCTATTTTCCAGACCGTACCCGCCCCTTGGGTGATAATAACATCTCCAGGTCCGGCGATGGCGACAAGTTTGTCTGTAATGTCTTTAAATTCGGCCATATAAAGCACTTCCTTGGAACCATGTTCCCGGATAGCGGCGCCGAGTATCTCCGCATGGACCCCCGGGATAGGTGCTTCGCTTGCCGCATAAATATCCGTAAGGATCAGGATGTCGGCGTCGGGGAAAGCTTCAATAAATTCCTGAAAAAGGGCCTTGGTCCGGGTATAGCGATGGGGCTGGAAGATCACGATCAACCTGCCCTTCCATACTTGTCTTGCCGCCGCCAGGGTTGCCCGGATTTCCGTCGGGTGATGACCGTAATCATCAACAACGGTTACATCCCGAACCGTTCCTTTCACTT
>DMAT01000303.1 GCA_003451635.1 Syntrophus sp. (in: bacteria)
TGTATGCTGCTGCGGTGCAGGCCATCGTGGAACCAATAGTGTGAAAGGCGTAGGGAGAACCGGCCCAACCAAGTCCGAGGACATAATACCTGAGAAATATTTCATAACAGCAAATACCATCCCCAAGGCGCCGATCCTCAGGCATGCGGTGGGAGAAGGCAACGACCGCCCCCGGTGGGGAGAAACGCTCAAAGTGGTTCCGAAGGGAAGACAGATAGTTTGGATCTACAAGGGTGTCGGCATCCAGGCAGAAAATCCCTTTCCTTCCATGACACTGGGAATCCAATAAGGTTAGCGCCCTGTCCATCCCGATCTTTCTTGCATGACCGACGCCGCCTTTGGGAGGCAATTCATGCCCCGGTGAGGAGGCGTCGATAAAGGCGAGACGGAGGGGTCTTGCCAATATTTTCTGAACAAGGGCGGTGATATTCGTGCCGGCAAGATGATGATCAGGCAGATCTCCCTTGATCATATCTTTCATGATCATCATTGTCTCCAGGTTATTCCGGATATCTTGCGTGGTAGCAAATGGGGAGGGACGATTATTGATAACGCAGAGGACCAGGCTTTTCCTTAATTCATATTCCCCGTTACGGGCCAGGCTGGCCAAGGTGTGAAAGAGGGCATCTTTTTCTGCCAGAGCGGGAATAACGACGACCTGGTCGAGATCGGCCATTTCGCCCCCGTAAAGGGGATAACCCTCATAAACGCTATAGCGATGCAGATATTTGTCAAGATGGGAGGAATACATTACCCTGTCAGGCGATCCTCCACAAGTGATCTCAGGGCGGCGTAGTCATCTCCGGGAATCCAGTGGACAACAACGCCCAGTCTTTCCATCCTCCGGAACCAGGTATCCTGCCGTTTGGCAAACTGGTGGATGCGGGTATTCAGGGTTTTGACCATATCGTCAAAGCTCATCACTTCCTGAAGATATAAGCTGATATAGCGGTATTCCAAACCGAAATGATATAGTCTTTCCCAACTGACACCCTTTTGATGCAGGGCGGCGACTTCCTCCACCATTCCTGACCGAAGGCGGGCGTAGAGTCTGTCCGTTATGCGCTGGCGTAGAATGGTCCGATCCCACCGCACACCTACGACCAGGGGCCGGAGGCCGGAGGCCTGGGGATTGATATCAGGCATACCACCTGCCGGTTGCGCCCTTTTAAACCTTGTTGCTTCAGCAATTTCGATCGCCCGCACCAGGCGTTCCCGGTCCAGGAGATCCGTCTTGTTGTGGAGTTCGGGCTGAACAGCCTGTAACCGTCCGGCTAAGGCATCCATATCCAGGTTGTCCAGTTCCCGGCGCAAGTCCTTGTTTTCAGGAGCCTCCCGCAGATCATAGGAACGGATAACGGCTTCCAGGTACATCCCGCTGCCACCCACAAGCACGGGAAGGGCGCCTCGTGCCGTAATGTCCGTAAAACAGAGGTGAAAAAGGCGCTGATAGGCAAAGAGGTGAAACTCTTCCATCGGCTCGACAATATCGACGAGATGGCAGGGAATGACGACGCCTTCTATGGTATAGTCGAGGAGATCCTTACCCGTACCCAGGTCCATGCCCCGATAAACCTGCCGGGAGTCGGCGGAAATGATTTCACCCCCCCGATCCTTTGCCAGACGGACGGCCAGACGGGTCTTCCCCGACGCTGTAGGGCCGAGGATAACGACCATGTTGTATTTATTCTTCACAATCCCTTTCTATGTCGAAAGAAGAGAATGTCCATGAATACTCGTATTCCGTGATTGAGGCAGAACTTGTTCAGGCCGCCTTCAGCATGAAATCCACATGGATGGCATCAAACGGGAAAACTATTAATTCTTTGTCGGTTTTCTGCAATATCCCCGCTTTTAAAAGAGCGCTCACGTCGCCATGAACCCCTTTTACATCCCGACCCAGACGGCGCGCCGCCTCACGAATGGCCATAGGCCCGGCACCGGTCATTACTTTAAGCAACTCCCAGCGTTTACCCGAGAGCACCTTGAAAAGAAGGGCAGGCGACTCAAAGCTTATAAAAGCTCCTTGGGTTTCCCCCTCCCATGCCTGGAGAAAACGATTGTCAATCTTTTCTCGGGAAGATACTTCCAGCGTTACCGTGGGCATGTCAAAACCTCCAATTATTCACGTCGTCCCAGAAATCAGCGAGCAGTGATTTTGGCGTGATGAATTCATAGGGCATTTCATCTTCGCCGATGTGTTTATGGTCGCCTTTCCCTGCTTCATTATCGTAACGCAGCACACAATTGCCGTCGACAACAAGGGCCAGCCGATATTTGAAACCATGCTTACTCCCTGAAACGGATGTCGGCAAGCGCCACACCACCATTTCAACGAATACGTTCTCAGAGACTGTATAGCGCTCGTTTAGCAGTAAGTCTGCATCCATGGTGGAAAGGATAACACGGAGGGTTGCTGTTGTCAATATCTACAACAGCAAAGTTCGCGATATTTCATTTTGTCGTGCACTCCAAGGGCATTGAAAATTTGACGAAACATCCAATCTCCGGTATAGGACTGAGCAGTGGCCACTATGGCACGTCAAGGAGAAAGAAAGATATGTCAGCAGCAAATGCTTGCCCGAAGGCAATGTTGAGAGCCGGTGAAACACAGCTTGGTTTTGTCGTAAAGCGGATTGAGCAGATCCCCGAAATCCGTGTGACAGCTTATGAACTGGAACATATCGTCACCGGGGCAAAGGTCCTCCATCTGCATTGCGATGACCGGGAAAATCTTTACGCCATCGCCTTCCGGACCCCTCCCAAAGATTCCACCGGCCTTCCCCACATTCTGGAACACGCCGTTCTCGCCGGCTCGAAAAACTATCCTGTTAAAGACGCCTTCAATGAACTCCTAAGGGGAACATTGCAGACCTTTATTAACGCCTTCACCTATCCCGATAAAACTATTTACCCCGTTGCAAGCCAAGTCAAAGTCGATTTCTTCAATCTGGCCCGCGTTTATACGGATCTGGTCTTTCGGCCCCGCCTCCTCAGAGAGACATTCCTCCAGGAGGGTCATCATCTGGAATGGGCTGCCAACGCCGAGGGGCAAGAAAATCTGACCATCTCCGGGATCGTCTACAACGAGATGAAGGGGGCCTATTCATCTCCCGATAACCTTATGTACAAGGCCATTCAGGAAAACCTCTTTCCCGATACCATCTACCGTTTCGACTCCGGGGGAAACCCGGCTGATATTCCCAACCTGACCTATGAGCAGTTTAAGGAATTTCATCAAGCCTACTATTCACCAAGCAACGCCCGGATTTTTATCTACGGTGATATTCCCACGGGAGAGCACCTACTGTTTCTTCAGGAGATGCTGAAGGACTTTGGTCGTATATCACTGGATTCTTCAATTCCCACCCAGGAGAGATGGTCATCCCCGCGGGCAGTGAAAGACGTCTTTCCCATCGGCAGGGAAGATGATCCCCATGGCAAGGCAATCGCCAATATGGCCTGGTTGCTCACGGAGAACACCGATGAAGAAACGGTGATTCTGCTTCAGGTCATCAGCGGGGTTCTAGTGGGCAGCGCTGCCGGGGCATTGCGCAAGGCCCTCATTGACTCCGGACTGGGCCAGGATCTCTCGCCGGTCACGGGCTTTGAGCGGGATTATAAACAGGTGGTATTCGCCGTAGGCCTCCGGGGCACGGAAGCGCAAAAGGGAGAAGCCATTGAATCCTTGATCCTTGACACCCTGGCCAGGGTGGTACGGGAAGGTGTGGACAAGGAACTCATTGAAGGAACCCTTCATCAGATCGAGTTCCGGGGCCGGGAAATTATCCGCCAGAACTATCCCTATGGCATCGTCCTCATGAACCGGGTCTTTCATACCTGGATGTATGACGGAGATCCCCTCCATAGTCTGAACTTCCCCGGCCTTATCGATATAATCCGCCGCAAGTGGCAGAAAAACCCGTCGCTGTTTGAGGACCTGATCCAGAAGTGGTTGATTGACAACCCTCATCGCATCCTCTCGGTAATGGAGCCAAGTCCGACCTGCATGGAGACATGGGAAGGTGCTTTCAGGAAAAAGATGGCCGGGATCAAGGATTCCCTGGTAAAAAATGAGCAGGAGCGGATACGCCAGGAGGTCCGGGAATTAAAAGTATTCCAGACGGAACCGGATCCGCCGTCTGCCGTGGCGACGCTGCCGAGACTGAAAATTACGGATATCGGCGGGAAGACGGAAAATATTCCCGGGAAACTTGTTTCCATGGACAACACCATGGGGATGACTCATGATCTTTTTACCAACGGCATCTCCTACCTGGATTTGGCCTTTGATATCTCCGCGATCCCCGATGACCTGCAACCATATCTTCCGCTTCTGGGTAAATTCATTACCCAGATGGGAGCCGCCGGGATGGGTTATGAGGATATGTCCAAGCGCATCGCCCTGAAAACGGGAGGAATCAGGTGCTCGCTCAATGCCGGTTTGATCATGAATCAGGGAAGGTCCTGGCAGGAAATGATCTTTCGTCTCAAGACCCTGAACAGGCACATCCCGGACGCGATTAACATCCTGTCCGATCTTCTCTGTGCGGGCGACCTGACGGATCAACGACGCATGCAGGATCTCCTGATGGAAAAGAAGAATCGTTTTCATGCTTCCATTGTCCCCTCGGGTCATCTCTTTGCCCGGCGTCTGGCAGCCTCAAACCTGTCCGTATCGGCGTGGCGTGACGAACAGTGGCACGGCAAGACACAGCTCCGCTCCCTGAAGCAGATGGCGGACGAATTAGACGAGAACCGGGAGGGTTTTTTGGAGAAACTGCTGCACCTGAAAAGGGAGGTCTTCAGAAAGGACAGGCTGACCTTCAACCTGACGGCCGAAGAAGGGGGGCTGACGACGATGTCCGACAACCTTGCGCCCCTCGTCGCAAGATTCCCATCCGGCAGCCTTGCGGAGAACATCAAGCCGCCAAGGTTAGAACCCGTTAACCGGGGGGTCGCCATCCCGGCTCAGGTCTCCTATGTGGCCCGAGCCCTACCGGCGCCATCCTACGGTCACAGCGATACGGCCGCCCTCATGGTTGCATCACGGTATTTATCGAACGGCTATCTCTACAAACAGATCCGCGTACAGGGGGGCGCTTACGGGGGCATGTCGTCCTACGATCCCATGGTCGGGGTCTTCTCGTTTTTATCATATCGTGATCCCCACATTCTCCGCACCTTGAAGGTTTACGATGACGCCATTACGGCATTGAATCAGCAAAACATCTCTCAGGAGGATCTCGATAAGGCCGTCATCGGAACCGTCGGCATAATGGACCGACCCATGGATCCATCAAACAAAGGGTACACGGCCATGATCCGCCATTTATCAGGGCTTACCGACGCCTACCGGCAGACCCTCAGGGACGAAATCCTGTCAATGACCATCAAGAAATTGGGGGAGGCGTCAGCATGTTTTTTAGACAAATCAAGAGAATCAAGTTCCATAGCCGTTTTCAGCTCAGAAGAACATTTGCAGAGTGTGAACAGTGCCTTGGAGGGCAACAAACTGCTTCTGGAACCTCTTGAATAGAAACTAAGAATTGAGGAGGCATGAAGATGATGTTTTGGAAACGAAGAAGAGTGGTATTGATGATGATTTTATTAATGGCATTCATCATGACGGGTTTCTGGGGCGGCAGATACGGAAACATCCTTCCCGATGGGCAGGTGACAAAGGATTTCGAGGCCTTCAAGATTGATCCGGGGATGAATTATTACTACAGCGGCCCCGATCTTTACCCCAATGCCCTGATCGGCGTGAAGAAACAGTATGCCCTTGACTCCGACCTATGGAAACCTGTTAAACCGACCCCTGAGAGTTTCCGGGACCTTATCCTCCACATGCAGGATAAGGCACAGGAATATAGAGAATTTCAGCATGGTTTCATCATGTACGACGACAAGGGACAACCGATAGGCGTCTGGTACTCTATCCTTAAGGCCCGGACCTTTACGCAGATGAGAGAGGAAAACAAGGTGCGTGTTTATACGCCCGATTTGATGATTTACCAGACCGGACCGGGCGGGATGACGACAGTGCAGGACAGAAGATAACTGCTGACAGCTTCGTAAAAAAAGTCCTGATGCTGCGTTGCGCGGCATCCCTCTTCACTGATCACGTTTTAAAAAAGGGCGTATCCGTTGTTTCCACAATGGATACGCCCTTTTCCTTGTAATCCGGAACCGTTTTTTAAATCAGCTCTTCCAGCTTGGCTAATGCCTTCTCCAGGTTTTCGGGATGGGGTCCCCCCGCCTGGGCCATATCCGGCCTGCCGCCGCCGCTGCCGCCCACAACCGGGGCCACGGCCTTGATGATGTTTCCCGCGTGGTACCGACTTGCCAGATCCTTGGTAACCATACACAGGAGCATCGCCTTGCCTTCAACCTTGCTGCCCAGGAGAATGACGCCGGAGTGCATCTTATCGCGCAGCTTGTCTCCGAAATCCCTCAGGGTCTTCACATCCGGGGCTTCAACAACAGCCGTCAGCACCTTGACCCCTTTAATTTCTTTCGCCTTACTGATCAGATCCACCGAGTCCTTGGCAGCCAGCTTGCCCTTGAGGGCGTCGATTTCTCTTTCCAGTTCCTTCTGGTGTTTCTGGATCTTCTCGATTCGTTCGGCAAGTTCCATCGGATTGGCCTTGAGAAGATCCGCCGCCTTCTTTAGCTCTGATTCGACGGCCTTAAAGTACTTTATGGCCTCGGCGCCGGTCACGGCCTCGATCCTCCGGACCCCCGCCGCCACGGCCGATTCGCCGATAACCTTGATAGCGCCGATGTCGCCGGTGCGGCTTACATGGGTTCCTCCACAGAGTTCCATGCTGAAATCGCCCATTTTCACCACCCGGACATTATCACTATACTTTTCATCAAATACCGCCGCCGCCCCGGTTTTCATGGCCTCTTCCTTGGGAAGGACCCGGGTGTTTACATCGGCATTCCGGCGGATATAGTCGTTCGCCATGGTTTCGATAGCATCCAGTTCCTCGGACTCGATCCGGGTAAAGTGGGTAAAGTCGAAACGGAGGCGCTCCGGCGTCACCGACGAGCCCGCCTGCTTGATATGATCACCCAGCGTCTTCAGCAGGGCGGCGTTAAGGATATGGGTTCCCGAGTGGTGGGCCTCCGTCGCCCGCCGGGTAGCTTCGTCCACCTTGAGATTCACGACATCCCCAACCTTGATCGTTCCCTGCTTTACCTTGCCGATATGGGTTATCAGGTTGTCCGTCGGACATTGGGTATCCCAGACCTCAAAGATGTATCCGTCACCGGCAATTACCCCCGTATCTCCCACCTGACCACCTTTCTCTCCGTAGAATGGCGTCTCTTCCAGGAAAATCTCGGCGTTATCCCCCGCTAAAACCTCATCGACTTCGGCGTCTTTTTTCAGAATTGCCGTGACCCTTGACGAGGCTTCCGTAATACCGTGATAACCGATGAATGTCGTGGCAATCCCCCGGACGGAGAGCTTTTTATAACTGTCGGCAAAGGCCTGTTCGCCGCTCCCTTTCCATGATTCCCGGGCCTTCTCCCGTTGCGCCTCCATGGCCTTTTCAAAACCATCCGTATCAAGAGAAAGACCGTCCTTGCGGACGATATCCGCCGTCAGGTCCACGGGAAAGCCGTAGGTGTCATAGAGCTTGAAGACAACTCCTCCGGGAATAATTTTTTCACCCTTATTCATGAGGGTAGCCACTTCCTCGCTCAAGATCCGTAGGCCCGTATCCAGGGTTTCGATAAAGCGCTGCTCTTCATTAATCATTACTTTTCGGATAAATGATTCTTTTTCGATAAGATCGGGATATGCATCCTTCATTGTGTCAACCACGATGGAAACAACTTCGTGGAGGAAGGGCCGGTCGAGGCCAAGAAGTTTTCCATGCCTGGCCGCCCGCCGGAGGATCCGCCGGAGTACGTAGCCCCGCCCCTCATTGCTGGGCAGTACGCCGTCGCCAATCAGAAAGGTAACGGCCCGGCTATGATCGGCAATCACCCGCATGGACGCATCCGCCTCCGCATTGGCTCCGTGAACCCGACCGCTGATTCCGGCGATCCCTTGAATAATCGGGGTGAACAGATCCGTATCATAGTTGCTTTGCACGCCCTGAACAATGGCAGCCAGTCGCTCAAGACCCATACCGGTGTCTATGTTAGGTTTCGGAAGGGGATTGAGGTTGCCATCCTTATCCCGATCAAACTGGGTGAAGACATGATTCCAGATCTCGAGGTGGCGGTCGCAGTCGCACTCGACGGAACATTCCGGACGGCCGCAACCCACGGACGAGCCCTGATCATAGAGGATCTCCGAGCAGGGACCGCAGGG